>JAUWTD010000077.1 GCA_030609775.1 Candidatus Altarchaeota archaeon | reverse complement strand
TGGATTCATGGAGCATTCGAAAACCCTGCATCAATTGCATCAGGCATATGCGCTGCTTTGAAGTCTCTTGGCAAAGAGGATGAGATAAATGTTGTCGCATTCGGCGGAGACGGGTCCACATATGATATCGGATTCGGGTACCTGTCAGGTGCTTTTGAGAGAGGGCATAATTTCACATACGTATGTTACGATAATGAGGCTTACATGAACACAGGAATACAGAGGAGCGGAGCTACACCCTACGGTGCCGCAACAACTACCACCCCTGCAGGGAAGATAAGTATCGGAAAAGAGATATGGAAAAAGGATCTAGTGCAGATACTTGCACACCATGGATCACCATATGTTGCAACCGCATCCATCGGGTATCCGACGGATGCGTATAAAAAGATAAAAAGAGCCATAGAAACCAAAGGTCCGACATTTGTGAATTTCCTTTCAACCTGTCCGACTGGCTGGAGATCCGCAACCGAGAAAAGTGTCGAGATTGCAAAACTTGCAGTGGAAACCGGTGCGTATCCATTATATGAAATAATTGAGGGGAAACATGTCATTAACCGGCCTACAGACATATCAAAGCTTAAGCCGTTAGAAGAGTACCTGAAGATGCAGGGTAGGTTCAGGCACCTATTCAGGCCAGAAAAAAATGAGGAAGCAATTGAGTATATAGAGAATAGGCTTAAAGGAAATCTTGCAAGACTAATAGAGTATGCTGAGAAGGGGTTATAGTTAGCATTATCGGTCTTTTTATATTCTGACTTCTAATAGTTGTTATACTTTCTATAGTTAGTTAGTACGTTATTACATATTAAGGTGGTTCATATGGAAGCTATTGTTCAAGACGCTATCGTTCAAGCAAAGATAAAGAGAAAAACTAAAACAGAAAAGACACCAAATGAGATAGAGGTTACATTAGGTGGTGAAACAGATGAAGAATTACGACGTATTGTAGAAGAGATACGGACATCCATAAAGATAGTTGGCGCAGGCGGAGCAGGAGGAAACACAATCAACAGGCTAATGGATATGGGTGTCGAAGGCGGGGATGTTATTGCAATAAACACAGACGCACTTGATTTGTTATACACGAACGCTATGACGAAGGTGTTAATCGGTGCAGCAATTACAGGAGGTATTGGCGCAGGAAACGACCCGGAGGTAGGGGAACAGTGCGCAGACTCCGATATAAAGAAGCTCGCCGAGGTCTTGGATGGATCCGATATGGTCTTTATTACATGTGGTCTTGGAGGAGGAACCGGGACAGGTTCAGCCCCAGTTGTTGCAGAGGTTGCAAAGGACATAAACGCATTGAATGTAGGTATTGTAACCCTTCCATTCAAAATGGAGGGCAAAATCAGGGCAAGAAATGCATTAACAGGATTAAAGAAGCTCAGGAAATTTGCTGACACAGTAATAGTCATACCAAATGACCGGCTTTTGGATGTTGCACCCAATCTGCCGTTAAATGACGCATTCAAGGTTGCGGATGAGTTGCTAGCAAACGCGGTGAAAGGCATTACCGAAATGGTTACGAAACCCGGTCTCGTGAACTTAGACTTCTCAGATGTCAGAACGATCCTGAAGGAAGGCGGAACCGCCATGATAGGGATAGGAGCATCATCAAGAGACAGTACCATGGATCAACGGGCCAGAGAATCCGTTGAAAAAGCCCTTAATTCACCTTTACTGGATACTGATGTGAGCAGTGCCACAGGCGCGCTCGTCAATATCATAGGAAGCCGGGATATGACACTTGAGGAGGCAGAAGAAATAGTAAGAGTTGTCTCAGAGAGCATAGATTCTGAAGCACAGATTATCTGGGGAGCCCAAATCGATGAAAACCTTGACAGGAACGTGATAAAGACTCTGCTCATTCTATCCGGAGTAAAAACACCGTCTTTTGAGGAGGAACTAGAGGAGAGGGTTGAAGCAGGGAGAACCGAGGGACGAATGGATATAGGATTAAGAGAGGTTTGATTAGGTTCTATTCAAGGAAAAAAATGGGTTTCCAGGAAAAAATCAGTAAAGCATATAGTGAAACCAGACGGATTTTAAGACAATGTAGAAAACCAAAAAAGGCAGAATTCAATGAGACTATGCGAATAACAGGTCTTGGAATGGTTGCAATTGGTTTACTTGGTTTCATTGTTCTTATCATTTCCGAACTGTTTAGGGGAATATAAAAAAATATTTTTTTAGATTATCATGACTCCAAACATATATGCTATAAGGGCGACTGCCGGACAGGAGAATGTTGTTGCAAGATTAATATATCAGGAAGCTGCTAGCAGAGAGAAAAAGAGTAGTGTAGAAGAGGGGGAAAAAATCTACGCAGTAGTTTATACTACAGGCTTAAAGGGTTATGTTCTTGTAGAGGCAGATAATCCCGGAACAGTTGAAGACATTGCAAGAGAGACACCCAAAACCAGGGGTTTACTGCAAAAACGGGGAGGAACAGGTGTTATAGGGATAGATGAACTTGAAAAAATCCTGAAACCTACACCAATTGTCTTAAAGGTAGATAAAGGAGACCTCATAGAATTGATAGCAGGACCTTTCAAGAAGGAAAAAGCACGGGTTGCGAAGATTGACAAAGACAAAGATGAGATCACAGTAGAGTTAATCGAAGCTGCCGTACCCATTCCAGTAATTGTAAGAGGAGACGACATCAAGATCGTAAGAAAAGAAGGAGAGGACACAGAAGAATGAAAAAAGAAACAATAGAGATCCTGGTAGAGGGAGGTAAGGCCACAGGCGGTCCACCGCTAGGCCCCAAAATCGGCCCAATGGGATTGAACATTAATGAGGTCGTCGGTGCAATAAATGAGAAAACCGCAGGATTCCAGGGGATGAAGATCCCGGTAAAAGTTATCATAGACGCTGCGACAAAACAATATGAAATAGAAATCGGAACACCCCCAACCTCAGCACTAGTCAGAAAAGAGCTTAACACAGAGGGAGAAACCACATCAGTAGACATCGGCTTTGATAAGTTGTTGAAGGTAGCAGAGATGAAAAAGAGTGCATTATTGGCCAACGACTTAAAGGGGGCGGTAAAAGAGGTCATAGGAACCTGCAGATCCATGAGTGTGACAATAGACGGCAAGAGCGCAAAAGAGATAACAGAGGAGATAAACTCAGGAGCCTACGACGAACAGATTCAACAAAAATAGCCTATTTTTAAGTATTTAATCCAAGTGTTTAGAATATTCCGCCACTGTTCACTACCAACAACAGGGGGTTGGTAGGAGGGATAAAAAAAATGGATAAAAAAGAGATAGTAAAGCGAATAAAAGAAGGGATAAAGCAGACAACTAAGAGGAAATTCACACAGTCTGCAGATATAAGTATCAACTTCAAGGACATCAAAATAGAGAGTTCAGAGAATAAACTCAATCTCACAATACTGCTGCCAAAAGGCATAAACAAGGATTTAAACATTGGCATCTTTGCAGACGGCGACATGAACATAAGGGCAAAAAAGATCTCCAACTTCGTTCTAAGCAAAGCAGAGCTTGAAGAATATGCGAAAAATAAGAGAAAGATGAGAAAATTCGCCGACTCATGTTATGTATTCATCGCTCAACCAGACCTGATGCCACTTATAGGTAAGAGTTGGGGTATCGTTTTAGGTCCGAGAGGCAAGATGCCGCAACCGGTTCCACCAAACGCAGATATAAACACCGTAGTCGAAAAACTAAAGAACACCGTAAGAATCAGGTCAAAAAAGAATCCGACAGTGCAGGTTCCAGTAGGAACAGAAAACATGGATGCCAACGATTTAGCTGAGAACATTCTTGCGGTGATGACAGGTATCGAAAGACAAATACCTGAAGAAAAGATTAAATCAGTCTACTTTAAAACCACCATGGGTCCAACAGTTAGACTAGATGCTTAAAAAAAATGACTGCCACGTGGAAACTCAAGGAAGTTGAAGAGTTAACAAAGGAGATATCAAAGTCAAATGTAGTTGGCTTAGTTGATATCACGGGAATACCATCCAGGCAGTTTCAGTTAATGAGAAAAAGCCTTGTAGGGAAAGCAAAGGTTAAGGTGAGCAGATGCAATCTTATGAAAAGATCTTTTGACAATGCGAAAATCAAAGACCTTGACACTCACATAGAGGGATCCACGGGATTAATTCTAACAGATCTGGATCCATTCAAACTCAACAAGATACTAAAGGAAAACCGGATATCAGCCCCTGCAAAAGGAGGCAACATCGCCCCCATGGATATCACAGTTCATGAAGGGGAAACCTCACTGCCTGCCGGACCAATCATAGGAGATTTACAGAACGTAGGAATTAAAGCCCAGATACAGGGTGGAAAAATAGTTGTGAAATCAGATTCATTGGTTGTGAAAGAAGGGGAAAAAATATCACCTGAACTTGCCATGGTCCTCACGAAACTGGGCATTGAGCCAATGGAAATCGGCCTTAAACTGAGTGCAGCCTATGAAAAAGGCCTGATCTATACATCAGACGTCCTCTCAATAGATGAAACAATAGTAATAGAGGATATGAAAACCGCATACATGAACTCATTAAGTCTTGCATTAAATGCATACATATACAACTCAGAAACCATTGGATACTTCCTAAGCGAAGCCTACAGTAAAACAAAGAATCTTGCAATCAATGCAAAAATAGTTAACAAGGAAACAATAGAAGTGTTCATAGCAAACGCAAACACAGAAATGCTCGCTCTCGCATCCAAGATACCGGACGCATTAGACGACGACCTGAAGGCCGCCGTATCCGCAGCACCTGCAACAGAAACAAAAAAAGAAGAAAAAAAGCCCGAGAAAGAAAAGAAACCAGAGAAAAAAGAAGACTCCGAAGAAGAAGCAGCCTCAGGCCTTGCATCACTGTTTGGATAATACCCTGA
>JAUWTD010000012.1 GCA_030609775.1 Candidatus Altarchaeota archaeon | reverse complement strand
GTAGGTATTGCACCTGCATTAATTGAAGACCTGCAAAAACTGGAATCATGGAATGAAATAAATGGAATGAGTTTAGGTGGCAAGGTGTTAGTGCAGGAATTCATTCAAGGTGAAGCTGTAAGCTCATCCCTGTTATGTAACCGGGAATATACTCAAGCATTGTCTGCGAATAAGCAGCTTATAGGGTTGCCTGAATTCGGTGCGATGGGATTCAATTATTGTGGAAACATTGTTCCATTAGGTTCAGAATTAGATGATTTGATTAAGGAAAAATCTGCTCGGTTATTATCTGAATTGAAGTTAAAGGGTTCGAATGGGGTTGATTTCATATTAGCTAGAGATTCACTCTATTTTATGGAAATTAACACACGATTCCAGGACACATTTGAGTCCGTTGAAGGATACTGCCAGATAAATTTGTTAGAAGAGCACCTGCAGGCATTAGAAGGAAACATAAAAGCAGGGAACACTGGAGGTAGGGGATTGAATCGTTTCGGTAAAGGTATTTTGTATGCCCGAAACGATGTTGTTGCAGGTGATCTCGCAGGCATCAAGGACATAGGAGACATTCCTCGGCCGGGATCAGTTATACTCGAAGGTGAACCGCTCTGCAGCATTTATGCAAAAGGAAGGGATGTATTATCTTCTCTTAAAGAAAAAGCAAAAGAGGTTGAAAAACAAGTCAGAAAACCAAGTCAACAAGATAGTAGGGCAGTTGGTATATGAATCTTGCAGTGAATGCCGGATTTCTAAACATGCCATAAACTGCCTTGGATGCTATGTCCATGTCTCCTTTTTCTTCTAGTATCTGTTTGTGGCAGGATATCAGGGAGAATAAACGGTTTTTGTTTTGGTCTGAAAGATTTGCCATGATGTTATGGACTCTGAGGTGTAGGTTTAGTTCCTTTCCTATAGCTGACTTCCAGCATCTCTCATAGTCTGGACGGCATGTGAATGTTGCCGCAAGCCCGCCTAAAATAACCCCGCCTCCGGTGGTTGCCTTCACCTGGCCTGCGGCATCACCTACGGTAACGACTTTGCCGTAGTCTGTTTTTAGTTTGGGTTCGTGCAAGGGGATGATGCCGAAATTTTTTTTATGTATTCGCAGATTCTTTATCCGTCCCTCGGACATAAGTTTTTTTATGAATCGGTCAAGGTAAGGCACAGGGTTTCGGTTAGAGCAGCATCCGATTCGTACACGGTCTTTTAGGGGTATAATCCATGAAAAAAATTCAGGTATGTTGAAATGTAATTCAACAAACCGGGGATCACAGGAAAAATCTATCTCGTATTGGGCCCCTACAAGAAATCTTTTAGGTGAGTTGACCCCTATTTTTCTTTGGAGCTGGTAGTTTGTTCCGGTAGCCAATATTATCCGGTCTGCATCTATTCCGTTAAGGTCTTTTACTCTCTTGTTTATGACTGTGGCTCCTTTGTCTGTTGCCTGATCCAGTAGAAATTGGTCGAATTCCCCTCGGTCGATTACGTATGCCTTCGGGTTTTTACCCTCAATAAGAAAGGATTCTTCTGAAGGAGAGAATATTTTTGCACCATAGACTGTGTTTTTTATGTGCTGTTTTTTAAGTTTTATTCCAAGCCGCATAAGGCCGGTTTTACTTATCAGTCCGGCGCATTGGATGGGTTGTTTCTTATGTTCCTCGTATAGGGTTACGTCATGTTCCCTGACACCGTTTAAGGCTGCGATGCTGCCCGCAGGACCGCCTCCGATAACAGAGACTTTCATTATTTCCTTAAGTCTACCATATCTTCTGGATTCGGCCCGGTTGACAGAAGGGTTGCTGCAACACCGGTTTCTTTCTCTATTTTTTTGATGTGTTCACGTGCCCGATCAGACAGTTTATCGTATTCTTTTATCTTGTTGCATTCAGGGAATAATTTATCCAGGCAGGTTATGCATATCTGTGTTGCTCCGTTGACTTTTGCAGAGTAGCTCCCAAGCTCGTAATCAAAATCCCCTATCCATCTCTGTCTGCAGGTTACGGTTCCTTTCTCGTTGAGGTATTTTGCAAGGATGTCGTTTACATTATCTCCGGTGACGCCGTTTTTTTCTGCGTCTTTTAAAATCTCCTGCCACAAAGGGTATTTGTTTATATTATCGTCTGTTATGAGTGTGTTATGCGGTCCCTCACCAACCCGGGTAGTATAGGCCTTATAGACTACTATCACCTCAGTTACACGGGTTGGACCTATCCCTATGTCGACTGCAGCCATGCTCGCTGAGGTATCCTTTGATGTGACATAGGGGTAGGTTCCATAAAAAAGCGACAAACCAAAGCCTTGGCTTGCCTCCAAAAGAACAGCCTTTCCTGAATCTATCGCATAATTAACCTCTGAGGGGACATCAATTAGGTATTCTTTAAGCTTAGGTATGTCTTCTGCCAGCTTCGCCGTACGGTGGGCTCGTTCCGCGTTCGCTGGACCGCATCCGCTGCCTGTAGTGCCTATGTTCTGGCGTAGGAAATCGTCTCCCGCATCCTCCTCCTTGTGTTTTTTCTCTATTATAGCGCATCTTTTATCAAGGAATATCCGGCCAGCTGATCCAGTCATCTTAACCTCCTCAATAAAGCAATCAGGGTCCACAAGAACACCGGCCCCAACCATAAGCCTTGATCCTTCATTCACAAAACCGCAAGGTATCATCCTCAGACCATATTCTATGCCGTCTTTGAAGATTGTATGTCCCGCATTTGGTCCAACCCCTGCTCTTGCAATAATATCTGGTTTGTCTTCAAGTGCCAGATAAGATATAACCTTTCCTTTGCCTTCGTCTCCGAAGTGTCCGCCAACAACTATGGTCACCATTTTTACTTATTTATTATACTTATCTATTATAATCGTCCTTCACCCTCACAACATCCTCTAGTTCAGGTGTGCTGGATTCAAGAATCTTTGAATCAGTTAATGGAATGATCCTATGCGCTTCCCCGGGATCTATTGTAATGCAGTCGCCTTCCTGTAGTATGATGCTTTCTTGGTTGTCTCTTTCGATTTTCACCTCGCCTTCCATCAGATACATTGTCTCCTTCTTCTTTACATGATAGTGCATGCTAGACCTGTAACCTTTCTTCATCTCCAGTACCTTTCCTGCATATTCCTTCTCAACCGCATACCAAAGCTCTCTGCCCCATGGTTTTTCAACAACCTTTACTTTGTTAATTTTCAATCTGTCATCGCACCTACATTAATTACACACATAGGATATTTTATCCCTAAGGATTTAATCCCTTCTTGAGTTATTTTGAACCTGAGCTGTATTCCTTCAGGTAGAAACTTATGTTTTCTTAATATTGCAGTCTTTGTTTCTGCTCCTTGCTCTCTTTGTAGTTCGATCATTATCTTAGACCAGTAGCGTGTAATATCTCCGCCTACGGGAACGATCTTACCTGAATCTATGTTGGTATATACCTGGTTTAGCATGAGCACGGGAACCTCGTATTTTCTTGCGATCCGGAGTAGGGCAGATATCTGTCTCCCCAGCTCCTTTGTGTTTCTTTCAGTTTCGAGTCTATAGAAAACCGAGATTGAATCCACAACAATGAGGCTCACATCGGATGAAGAGAGGATATCTGTAAGCCGCTTTACTGCGATCTTCTGTTCATCGAAGTCAGTTGGCTCAACAAGAAGGATGTTTTTGAGGGTTTTCATGAATCTTTCACCGCAGATTTGTTTTAGTCTCTCGGTTGAGAATCCGCCTTCGCAGTCTATGTAGACAACTTTTCCTTTTTCTGCCCCAGCCGCTGTAGCCATAAGGGCGATATTTGTCTTACCTGACGCTGGAACTCCGTAGAGATGGGTTATGTTTCCGGGTTGTAGTCCACCTCCAAAAAGAACATCTAAATCTTTGTTGACTTCAAGTATCTTATCAGATGTTTTCTGCTCCATGAGTTACCCTATTTTATTTTTAAAGTATAAAATCAGTTACTATGTTTTTGATACAGTTCCTTACATAGGCTCTTTAGTTCTTCTTTGTCTCCGATGCCTCTCTTCTCAAAGTATTCATCAAATATTTTTTCGTTTATTTCAAGGCGTTCAAGGCTTATGGTTTCATCCCCTGATGCAGGTATCAATGATACGTCAAGGATTGTGAATTCAGGATATCGTTCATCCCAGTCATGGAAGACATCAAAGTAGTCTCCATCGATTTCGGCAGATAAGGTGAGTCGAAGACACGCGATATGTTGGTTTTCTTCTATTATTTTCTCGATGTCTTTGTTGATTTCAGAAGGTTTTTTTCTTCCAAGATCTTTTTTTATAACCTTCATTGTAGCAGAGTTTATTTGGATGAATCTTGGTTTCTGGAAATCGAAGTTGGTAAAAAGGAGGAATCCGGTCTCATTTTCTGATTCATTAAAGCTTATTCTTTCCGTGCTTCCTATATAAAATGCAGGGGTTATATCGGATATCTCGGTTATGGGCTGATGTTTGTGCACATGTCCGGACAGTATCAAATCATATTTTTCCGCGCTCTGTCTTAATTGTGTAAGAGAGATTTCATGGGGTTCAAGGCATCCTTCTATAGCCTGATGGATACATAATATGTTTATGTCGTCTTCAGAGATCTGTGCTGTTATCTCCTCTAGTTTCTCTTCTGCAATCTTTTTGTTTCTGATGTATTGGAAACCATGTACTCCAAGCTTTCTCCCGTCTATCTTAAAGTATTTGTGCGGGCTCTCTGAGGTCAACACATGTATATTTTCATGCATGTCTGATAGAAGAGGGATGTAGCTGCTGCCCAAATGTGTCTCTATCTCATGGTTTCCAATAGAGAAGACGCAAGGTATGGAATCTGCTATCTCTCTTATCCTTTTCACAACAGTTTGCATGCTTTTCGGGTCAGGTCGTATGTGATGGAAGGTATCTCCGCCGAATATCAGTAGGATGGGTTCATAACTTAGTGCCTTATCTAAGGCCTCATTGAATGCTTTCTCGTAGTCCTTCATCCTCTGGACCTTCAGCCTGTGCCTGAATCCCAGATGGCAGTCGCTGATACAGCAAATAGATGTCATGTTTTTTGATTGGTAGTTAATCTAAAAAGAGTTCCATGAAGTCTGATGGATTATTCAAAAAACCCAATGCACCTGTATTTTCTATAAGTGAATAGATGTCTTTGGTTATGCCAAACTCGGATAGATCTCTTGCCTCCATGAACCTGAGCAGGGGTAGGTTCTTGTAATTGTTGTTTTGGATGAATTCCCCGTTTGTCAACTCAAAGTAGGCGCCTCCATGTTTTTCTTTGATAGGTTCATATATGGAAGAAAACCGGTCGCTTACGAGATTAGCCATCTTTAATAGAGTATTTGTTGGATTTATAGTTATATGCCCATAGTTGGGAGGGATTATAACCTTGTCGCCTTTCTCTGCCTTAACAAGAACTACGTCGGTGATCTCATCTGCTATCCTCTCCTGAAGTAGGTAGTGTGCACGCCCTTCAAGAACCTCATAGATCTCGGTATAGGATAAGCCGCTGCCAGGTATCTTTGGGTGATAGTGTCCGGCAGTCTTTACAAATTCCCTGCCCAGTGAATTGGGGGGTATCAAAGTTATATCATATCTAAGGTTTTCCTTTCGAAGTATCTCCCGGTCTGAGTCAGTTAATGCAAGATCCCGGTACATGTAATAGAGTTGTACGTCTCTTGCATCCTGCAACCATTCCCTGTCATAGATGACATCAGACATATCACTTAGCAGCCTGACATCAGGTTTATATATTTTGCCGCCGAATTCCAGCTCATTGAACATTCAAATCACCTGTTAATAAATTTAGGATTAATTATAATTAATTATAATAAGGTTAGGATGACATTAGACTTCAAGGATCTTCAAAGAATATATAGGGCAGAAAGAATGTCTGCTTCGCTTCAGGATATTCCAAAGGACTTCTATTCCAGTGGACTTGGGTTTATCTCAAAACTCGGAAAAGAGCATAAAGAGCCTGCATTAAAGCTCTTTGAGAAAATATATTATAGCAGGGTAGGTAAGATTACGAGGCTTGTCTCCAGGGAAGGGGAAACATCCATCCCAAAAAATATAGTATCAATTGAGATGGAAATGTATAAAGAATTCACTGCAGTTATGTCAGAGTACACAAAAAAGATTCTCAAAGAAAAAAAGGATAAAATAAAAACAGAAGAAAAGACAACAGAAGAGATATGTGATGTTGTGAATGAAGAAAAAACCTCTGAAGAAAGAAAGACGGTTGAGGAAGGAGGAATTGTCGTCAGGATAATCTCCCCTATTCCCGCGATAATCGGCTCGGATAGAGGTCACTATGGCCCATTTAAGGAGGGGGATGAGGTAAGGCTGCCTGCAGCTACTGCAAGGATTCTTATGGATAGGGGTGTTGCAGAGGGGTTGGATTGAAGGGGTTTTAGGGTAATTTTTCGTCTGCTATTCCCTTCACTAGATCGGTTTTTGTGAGGATTCCATAGTCTTGGGTTATCACAGGTAACCCCGATATCTTGTTTTTGAGCATTATTGCTACCGCCTCTCCCACAGTCGTCTCAGGTGTTATTGTTATCGGATCCTTTGACATCACATGCTCTACCTTCAGGCCTTTTATATCCGGATGTTTACCGTAGTCTAGTGCTTTTCTGAATGTGTCGAATCCTTCTGCAAGATCTCTTCTTGTGAGTATGCCAGTAAGCATGCCTTTGTTAGTTACTATGAGGCGGTTGATGTTGTGTTTGAGCATGATTTTTCTTGCAGACACTATGGTATTTGCAGGGTTTGTAAGTAAGGGTTTTTTTGAGTAGAAGTCCTTGACTTTTTTCTCTGAATGCAGTAGTTTCTTGACTAGGTCTGTTTTTGTTATTAATCCGATAATTTCATCCTCTTCTACGACAGGCAGAGAAGAAAACCCGTGTTCGATCATGGCTTTTGCAGCGTCCATGAAATCTGCTGTGAGAGGTATGACTATGAGTTCTTTTGTCATTGCAGAGGATACGTGTATCTGGGTTGTCTTCAGTTTTCTTTCCTTGGCTGATGCAAGCCTGTTGACTAAGTCTTCTTCGGTGATTATGCCAACAACCCATCCTTCATCAGTCACAAGAAGCCGGGATATGTGTTTTTTCTCCATCAGATCTAATGCATCGTTCAGGTTCTGGTCTTTGTCTATTTTCACAGGAGACAACTGCACTATTGCTTCAACCCCTGTTTTGTCCATACCCAAATGCGGTGTTGCATCCGTTAGGTCTTCTCCCTCATCTGATTCCTTGATTTCCTCTGTTTCGCCTATTTCTTTGTCTACTACATGCATCTTCAGGTCCTCATATCTTTCTTTTATGGTTGATCGGGTGGTTCCGGGGAAGCCTTGGATTTTTTTTGGTATCTGGCCGTCATTTAGGGTGTGGCCTGCAAGATATACTGCAGCTGCTGCAACACTTATCGGCACCTTACCTGAGATGATTGAAAGCGCTGTTGCCTTTATAACAATATCCCTTGCCTTGGCAAGGGTTCTTCCGGATGCATTAAGCTTGATTGCAAATCTTGGAACATAGTCTATGGCTCCGGCGGTCGGTATCTTCAGGTTGAATCCTTGCGCTATTTTCCTGTAGCTTTTCCCTATGTCTTTTTTTGCTCTTCCTGAAACCTGCTCTAGGTCTTCAAGGGTCACAGGTGAATGATGTTGTCTTGTAACTATGTAGATTACTGCTGCAACCATGCTTTCAATTGACCTGCCTTTGACAAGCCCTTCTGACGCGCATTTTCGATATAATCTTGCGCATTCCTCCTTCATATTGCTTGCAATGGTGAGATATGAACACATTCGGTCTAGTTCAGGTAATGCAATGGAAAGGTTTCGCTGTAGGGAAGTTGCCATCCTCGACCGCTTCTGCCATCTTCTTAGACGGTACCATTTAGCCTTTTTCTCAACAGGTATTGCCTTGCCTTTTATGTCTCGGTCGTACTTATCTATTTCAGTAGTTAGGCCCTTTGTAAGTTTACCGAACTTGAGCGGTCCTCCGGTCCTTGATCTCTTGTCAGCATCTTCTCGGTCAAACGCCCTCCACTCAGGTCCAAAATCAAATAATTTATCAGCTATAACTAGACCGCATTTTCTGCAGAAACTCTCTCCATGCACGTGATCGGTTATAACCTGGGTGTTTCCGCAACTTGGACACTTTACATCATTCATCTTGTAATTGGATAAAATAAACACATAATTAAATAAGATAAGCACATAATTGGATAAAATAAGCACATAATTAAATAAAATATAGTGAAATTTTTGAGGATTATATATTAGGAGGTACTGATAAAAAAGGTTTCTATCAGAACTCAAGGTAATGGAAGATAGGAACACGTAATCCGCCTCTTCTCAGAGTAGGAACACGTAATCAGCCTCTCCTCAGAGCTGCTTTGATAAGTCCCTCGAAGAGTGGCGCAGGTTTCTCGATTCTTGACTTGAATTCAGGGTGGAACTGGGATGCTATGAAATAGGGGTGCGAGGGAAGTTCAACTATTTCCATAAGTTCTTTTCCAGGGTATCTTCCTGAAAACCTTAGTCCGCATTCTTCTAGGATTTTTATATATTTGGGATTAACCTCCCATCGGTGTCTGTGCCTCTCTGATATTGTATCCTGGCGGTATAGGTTATATGCAAGAGTATCTTTTTGTATTTCACATGGGTATTTGCCCAAGCGCATGGTTCCGCCTTTTTTGTATATCGCTTTTTGCTCCGGGATTAAGTCTATTACCGGGTGAGATGTTTTCAAGTCGGCTTCTGTTGTATTTGCATCTTCGAGATTGCAGACGTTTCTTGCGAATTCAACAACGGCAAGCTGGAAGCCGAAACATATTCCAAGAAAAGGTATATTGTTTTCTCTTGCATATTTTATGGCAAGTACCTTGCCCTCTGCTCCCCTGTATCCGAATCCTCCGGGTACGAGTAATCCATCCACAACCTTTAGGCTGTCTGCCGTGATTTCATCTGCTTCAAGCCATCTTAGGTTCACTCTGCAAGCGGAGGTTATGCCTGCATGTTTTAGGGCTTCCTTGATGCTCAGGTATGCATCGGATAGTGTGGTGTATTTGCCAACTACGCCGATTATCACAGAATTTTGGCATTTGTGCATCTTTTCTATGATATTGTCCCACTTGAAGGTGTAGGATGCTTTCCTGTGTAGCTTTAGTTTTTTTATTATGAGATGGGCTATGTTCTGTCTCTTCAATACAGCCGGTAGGTCATATATTTCATCCATATCCGGGTCTGAGAGGACATCATTTTTTCCGACTCCGCAAAATAATGCAAGTTTTTCCCTTGTTTGTTCGTTTAACATATCCTTGCATCTGCCGATTACGATATCGGGTTGTATGCCTAAGCTTTGCAGTTCCTTTACGGAATGTTGTGTAGGCTTTGTCTTCTGTTCTCCGGACATAATGACTGGAACATAGGATAAGTGGATGAAAATGATGTCGTTGTCGGGTTCGCGGCTCATCTGTCTGAGGGCTTCGATAAAGATCATGTTTTCAATGTCTCCTATGGTTCCGCCGACCTCGATTAAGACAACATCTGCCTTTAGTTTATTTAGATTGTTTTTTATCTGATCTGTGATATGGGGTATCATCTGGACAGTCTTCCCTAGGTAGTCTCCGTTTCGTTCTTGTTCTATAACTGTTTTATATATTCTTCCCGTTGTTATATTGGAGTCTCCCGTAAGGTCTGTGTTAAGAAAACGCTCATAGTGCCCTAGATCTAGATCGGTTTCACTGCCGTCGTCTAGGACATATACTTCTCCATGTTCATAGGGGTTCATTGTCCCAGGATCAACATTAACGTATCCGTCAATTTTTATCGGGACAACAGAGTAGCCGCCATCTTTGAGAATGCGGCCTATTGAAGCTGTAGTAACACCCTTCCCCAACCCGGACAGAACCCCTCCGGTCACAACAATATATTTCATCTGACAATGATATATTCTCTTTTCTGTTTATATATTATTGTTATGATGAAAATAAGATTTGCGACATCTAACCCATATAAAGTAAGTGAGGGCAATGTTGTTGGCGCAGGATTTGGCATAGAATATGTTCAGTTAAAAGAACCCTACCCTGAAATCAGGGACGAGGATGTTTCAAGGGTGGCAGAAGAGGGGGCTAGATTTGTTTTTGATAGAATCAACAAGCCCGTGATTGTGGAAGACACCGGCCTGTTTATCGAAGCATTAAATGGGTTTCCGGGTTCATTTTCCGCGTTTGTATTCGGAAAACTAGGAAACAATGGAATCCTGAAACTTTTAGGTGAGGTAGAAAACAGAAAAGCAGAATTTATCTCTGCTGTAGGATACTGTAACCAGGAAGGTGTAAGAGTGTTTAAGGGATCTGTTAAAGGCTTGATAGCAGACAGAAAAAAAGGCATGGGCGGATTCGGATATGATCCTATCTTTATTCCGGCCGGCCAAAAGAAAACATTCGCAGAGGATCCGGGAATGAAAGAGAGGATATCTCATAGAAACAAAGCATTCCAAAGATTCAGCGAATGGATAGTGTCTATATAATATGAGTTATATGATCAACTCTTCTAGTACCACTACGCCGATTCCTTCCGATATGTTAATAGAATATTTGTTTAGGCTGTGTTTCACTCCACGCATCTTTTTAATCTGGACGTATCTTCCCACCTTGCCGTCTATTTCCATCATACCTAAATCAATTAATCCATCAGAGAGGAATGGTTCTACACCAGTTAATGATCCGTTTGATCTCATACCAGGATATTCTGACGTCTCGGCTATGATAAATACTGTGCCATCTAGTTTTCTAAGTTCCTCAAAGAAGAAATAGATTTCGCTTCTCTTATTTAAGGTCTCGGCCATGGTGTATAGTACATTCAAAGAGTCTATGACAAGGCAGGAGAATTCTTCGCCATGTTCTTTATTATATTCTTTTATTGAATCTATGATCCATTTTAGTTCGCCTTCGATTGAACCTTGCAATTTGGCTATTTTCCTTGAGTATTTGTAGTCAATGAATCTCACTAGTCCGCCCTTTTCGATAGCAAAACCCATGTTCTTCAGGTTGATTATGTGTCTTTCTTTTGATTCTTCTAAGGTCAGGTAAAGTCCTTTAGTATTTGTTTTCTTTGTGTAGTTGTTTAAGGCAGTGAACACAAATGAGGACTTTAGGCTTCCAGGCGGACCCTCCACGATAATTACAGAATTCTTTGGTTCTTCATTATGCATCACGTTCTCAAACCCAGGGATTGCTTGTCTTAGCATCTTTAATTCACCATTTAGTCTATTGGGATAACAAGAATATATCTTATTGTCATAGTTCTATTATATCTGCTTCGTGTTCCAGTAGTTTCAGTTCTTTTTCCCCTATAGTTGAGGGATTGATGGATATTATAAGACGTGAATCGCTCACTGCAATCTCATCTCTCAGGCGGTGTAGGAAGTGGAGCACTCTCCTGAAGCTATTATGGTAGATTAAATAATCTAATCCATCAAAGAATATAACACTGTTTCCACTTTTATCGATGAAGTCTGTCGCCGTGTGAAGTAGTAGTTCAAGCTGAGGGGATATAGTTAATTCATCGGTGTTTTGCAGTTCAGTAAGCCATGCAATGGGTGTCTTTTTTATGCCATATTTTTCCCTGACCTTTGAAGGATTGATCCGGGTAAGGCATAAACCATGTAAACCGCGCATAAGCAAATCCACGAAAAACTCAAAGCCTCCTTCAGGGGTTTCTTCTTTCTTAAGGTAGATGCCTCCCTTCTTTAATTTGTAGATGAATAGAGGACATTTGTCGATTGCTTTTTTTCGTATGCTGCAATTAGAGTATTCAGGGCATTCGAAACAATTATTTAGTTTTTTCTCTTCAACACAAACCCTGACAGGGCATTTTTCTATTTTACCTGATGTGGCGGCAGCTTTTTGTTTCGCTAGGCGCTCTAGGTATAGGTTACTGTAGGATGTGCCACAGTAAGTCATTCCATCAGGCTCTAATGCGGGAATGATTACAGGCAGGCCCCTCTCTTTTCTAACAGTGATTGCAGAAGCCAGTAAAAAGGATAGTATGAGGGGGATTAACTCTATCTGTATGATTTCAAACAGCTCAATAAACCAGAATTCCTTAACAAGTCTGACAGAGGAAAGCATGAAGATAAAAAGCATTGTAAATGACAGATACAGCCAGATATTGGATTTCGTCTTAGTTAACTGATAGTTTTTTAGGCTGTATAATAGCGCTACCAGAAAAGATAATGCCTCCAAGGATTTTATGATTGTTATAATCATTTTTTACTTCACCTCACCGCAACATAGGTAAACGTGGCTGTAATAGCATGCGTAAGCAAAGATAATGCCGGATACAAGTATACTGCAATGCTCTAGAAAACGAAAGGTTTCGAATAGATAAAGTCCTCGTATGATAGCAAATATAGTTGACAAAAGCAAAAACCCTGACGCGACTGTGAATAGTTCCCACTTCTTTTCCTGTTTGTATACCACTATCATGTAATTGAATACAGGGATGAAGAGTATTAAAGCAATAATATGCGCTATCCTGAAAAATTCCTCATATAATACCTCCATTTTTTGCTTTAATGCATAAATATTTGTTTTTTATGGGTTATTAAGCCCAAACAAAATTAGATTTCTTCTGCGCCTATAACATATATGCGGTCGCCAAGCTGGATTGTATTCAGGGAGATATTTATTTTCTCTCCAAGCACTGCACCTATGCTTAGAACTGCATTGAAGTTGTTGTTGTCAGGAACCTGGGCTATTATGTTGTTTATTAGTACCTCGGACGCTGTTGAAACCGACCCTATCTTCGCAAAACTTATGTTTTCTATTCCGGCCTCAGTTAATGCGTTGTTTATTGTTTGGATGTCTGCGTCTTCATCTGTTGTGAACACAAGCCTTCCAGGTTCTAGAGAATAATTCAGTTCCATCTTGCCTATGATCTCTTTTATATCTTCAGATGATGCATTAAATGAGATTATTGTCTTGTTATCTGGCATGGATGCAACTACACCTTCAAGGGAATTTATTCTCTGGATTGTTTCATTATCCAAGGTTTGGTTGATGATGATTTTAGGCAGAGTTATTTTAAGTTCGGTTGTGTTTATTTCAGATAGTTTTTCAAAATAAAGATCTGATTCTATAATGCCTTCGGATAGGATGCCTGTAAGGTTTAATATCTCTGCTTCTATGATTGGGCCTACGACAAGTTTTTTTGTGGTGAATCCGATTGTTCCCTCAAAGGATCCGTCCTTTGTTTTCTCAAGGAGAAATATTTTAAGATAGTCTCCTGTTTTGGTGTCGAATCCGCATGGCAGATATATTTCATCTATACCCCCACCCAGGGCATTTGAGGGTATAACTCCTGCGCATGCCCGCATGAGCTCATATTTTTGTCCGCCGAGTACTGAATTCAGTTCATGTTTTAGGGAGGTTGTCCTGTTTTCATCCAACTCTTTGAAGGTGAATCTAAAAAACATGTATGTGCCATCTACCCAGGTTTCGTAGGTTACGGGATTTCCCACTTCAAATGAAGTATTCGTAAGTCCCTCAAAGGATATAGCTTGCACAGCATAGATTAGATCAAAGCTTATCGGTGTGTTTATTTTAACAACTATTTCAGGTTTTATCTCTTTAACAGATGTTATTATAGAAGAATTACCTATTTGCCGTATAAGGTATAAGTCCATTGGAGGTATGTTGTCATCCACTTGGGCAGGTGTATCCCCTTTAAGCACATATAAGCCAGAAAAAAGCATCGCAGCTACCATAACGTAGAGCATTATCATTGAAACCTTGCTATTTTCTTTTTTCTTTTTTGCCTTAAATCTCGTTTTCTTCCCAGCCATCTTTAAGTAAATAGGTTATTAATTTTAAATTATAAATCATTATAAATGACTGATTTTATCAAGATATCATACACGGGTCGGCTAGATGACGGGAAAGTGATTGACACAACAGATGAGGAAATAGCCAAAAAAGAAGGCATCTATGAGGAGAAGAGAATCTACAATTTTCTTCCAGTTATTGTCGGAGAAGGCCAGGTCATCAAAGGACTCGATGAGGCATTGGAGGGTGTGAAGGTCGGCGAAGAGAAAACCGTTGAGATACCGCCAGAAAAAGCCTATGGTAAAAGAAACCCTGAACTCATCAAGATTGTGCCGTTAAAGAAGTTTAAGGAACAAAACATGACACCTATTCCAGGCATGCAACTCGAGATCGATGGTAGGACTGCAAAGGTTCAGACTGTTGCAGGTGGAAGGGTCAGGGTTGACTTCAACCATGAACTCGCCGGAAGAACCCTATTCTTTGAGATTAAAATAGAAAAAAAAGCACATAAAAAAGAAGATAAAACAATGTTTCTTATTGAAAAAAACTTTAATCTCTCTGAAGGCTTCAAAATAAATAAAAAAGAGACAACTCTCGCCATCACAATACCAGAGAACGCATACAAGGACCGGAATATCCTGTTAAAGAAGGCAGCTTTCTCTGCTGAAAGCTTTAAATACCTCGACGTTGATAAAATAACATTTAGTGAGACTTGGGAGAAAACTAAAAAATAAAATGGTTGGCATGGCGCAAAGAGAGATTCTTGATGCCTTAATCAGATTATATGATAAAAAAAAGGATTCTGTGAAAGGAGAGGATATCTCTCGTATTCTTAAGAGGTCATCTGGAACTATAAGAAACCAGATGCAGACGTTAAGGGCTTTAGGTTACGTTGAAGGCGTTCCTGGCCCCAAAGGAGGGTATACCCCATCCATAAAGGCTTATGAGGCGCTTGGCATAACACCGGTCGAGAATCCGCATGAGGTGCCTATCTACAGGGAGGATAAAAAAATTGATGGAATCTCAGCCCATAAGATAATGCTCATACGAGTCACCCATCCAAGTGAGTGTGGAGTGATAGTGAAAGTCATCGGAGACACTAGACTAATAGATGATGGAGACATCATAAGGATTGGGCCTACCCCGGTTAATCACATCATCGTAAAAGGCAAGGTTACTGGCAGGGATGACACCAAAAGAGAGCTTCTTATAGACACTCACAGTATAACAAGCATCCCCAAGGGTGCTGTAGGTGATTTTGCAACACGGAAGCTGATAACGATTCCACCAAGTGCAGATATTAAGGAATGCTGCAGGATCCTCCTTGATAACAGAATCAATGCAGCCCCCATAATCGAAGATAATAAATTAGTAGGGATCATAACAGTCGGAGAGATTATGAAGGCAGTCGCCGACGAAAAGACCGATGTCAAGGTAGAGGATATCTTAATACATGACATCTTCACAATAGATAAGGAAGCCAAACTACTCTCATGCATAAAGAAGATGGAGGAACTTAGCGTGGGGAGACTGATTATCGTAGATGAGGGAAGGCCTGTTGGAATAATAACGCGAACAGACATCCTGCAAAGGATGATAGAATAAATGAAAAAAATTTTTGTTCCAGCTTATCTGAAAAAGGATCCGTTATCTGCAGTCGAAAAAGCCCTGTATCTCCTTGAAGATTATGATCGGATTGGGTTGTTGACTACTGCGCAGCACCTGAATTCTCTTCAACGTGTCATGGAATTTCTGCAGAGTAGAGATAAATCTCCTGTGGAAGGCGGCCAGATCCTGGGATGTAATCAGGAGAATGCGCAAAGAATCGAAGGAGGGGTAGACTGTTTTCTTTTCATAGGATCCGGGAGATTTCATCCCCTGTGGGTTGCAATCCAGTCAAAGAAACCAGTGTTTATCGCAAACCCGTACTCTGATTCAGCAGACAGGATAAAAGAAGAAGAAAAGAAAAGATACATCAAAAAAAGGCGTGGGAGGATTATGAAAGCACTTGAAGCTGAAATCTTTGGCGTGATCATCTCAACTAAGACAGGGCAGTTTGATATAGAAAAGGCCGCAGAGATTAAAAATAGACTAATTTCCTTAGGTAAGGAGGTTTTTCTTTTCGCCGGATCTGAAATAAACCCAGGTAACCTGTTGCCTTTCAAAGTGGATGCGTGGGTTAATACTGCATGTCCTCGTATCGTCGACGATGTCTTTGATAAACCAGTGATTAATCCGCAGGAAATGGATATACTAGAAGGGCTGCTTAAAGGAAGCGAATCTCATTAGGCACGGTCCCTATCCTTTCTCTGAATTCCTTAGGCCAGTTCTCAGGATCAATGCCTTTCTGGGCGATGAATACTGAAAGCCATCTCTCAAGGCCTATTCCAGTGCAGCCGGAATAAAGTTCGTTGCTGCCTTTTGCTTTTACGTTGAAGCCTTTCGGGTATTTGTCTCCGTTGTTTGATGCATTCTGGAACTCAAGCCACTCAGAGTCTTTTCGTGTTCCACGGTAGGGTAAGTATGCTTCGAAATCGATTGTTCCTATCTCTTTTTTCTCATCTGCTAGGTCTAGTAGACCTTCTTGTGCCATGAACCAGGGGGTTACAAAAGCCATCCTCCATTCAAGGTCGAGTATTTCATTAAATATATGTTTGTAGTGTTTGATTATTTCTTTATGGAGTTTTTTCACCTGGTCAGGGTATCCTATCCATACAAATTCGATTCGGTGGAATTCATCAACCCGCTCTATTCCATGGATTCCGCCTGATTCGTATCTCATCGAGGTGCCTGAGCGGTCAAAGACCTTCAGGGGCATAGCCTCATCTGAAAGGGTTTTCCCTGCAACATATGGCCAGAAAGGTGGACATTGGGCATAACTCATTCCGCCGATCGGATCTTTTATCTTCTCTTTTATAAGTTTTGTCGGTACTTCTCCGGTTATCTTATATATGTCAACTACGTCCTCCCACTGTTTGGGGTCTCTGCTCTTAGGCGGGCATAGATAGTATATTTCTCCGTAAAGGTTTTTGGCATGTCCTGATTTTTTCCAGACATCCCATGTAACTGCTTTAGGTATTATGACCTCGTCAACACTCAAAGGTTTTAGGAGTTCATCTACAACGATCTGTTCCATGGTTTTAATGATCCGGGTTGCTATCGGACCAAATATCCATTGGCCTCTGCCGCGATGCATTATCCATCCTCTTTCCTCCATCACCTCTGTAGGGTTCTTACTCCATACATGTTTCTTTTCTATTGAAGACCAGATAAGCTCCCAGTATTCTTCTTTTCCTTCATAGTATTGTTTCTGTATTTTTTCCTTGATGAGACTTATCATCCGGTCAACACAGTTTTTCTTCAAAAATCCTTCATCAAGGTCTTCGAGGAGCAGTATACAGTTTTTTCCCTTAAAGTCTATCTTTTTTGCATAAATTATCTCTAAATCTTTTTTGGGTTCGCACTCAAGCTCAAATTCTATCAGGTAGCTCTTCGCCTCAGTGTCTCGTATACCTATATGGTATTTTTTCCCTAACTCAGATGCAAGAAGATTCTTCAGTCGAAACAATGCGTCATGGGGTCTGACATATCTTCCGGAGGTGATCGTCAGCTCTAATCTATCATCTTTAAGCTGCAACTTCTGTATCCGGGCTCCTTGACCCTTTGGAGCGCCTCTCTGGAGAACATCAGATGAACCCTGGAGTAGACTATCAATATCAACGTCTTTTAGCGGCTTACTGAAGATCAGGGAACATTCAAGCGTAAATTTCATGTAATTAAATCCAGCCGTTTAGCCGGCGTATGCTTTTAGTATGTCTGCTATGTCTATTATGCCGACTAGTTTGTTTTTTTCGTCTGTTACTGGTAGTTTACTGATTTTTTTCTTAAGCATTAATGCTGCAGCATCCTTCACATCTACTCCGGGTTTCACTGTTATTGCAGGTGTCCTCATGGCTTTTTTCACATACACGACTCTTCCTTTGCCTGACTCCTTTGAAAGCCTCACTGATCCATCCCGGATGATGTCTCTTCGGGTGATTACGCCGATGACTTGGTCTTTTTTTATTACAGGGAACCCGGAAAATCCGCTGGAATACATTTTATCCCAGATACTGGAAAGTTCGTCTTCGGGTTCGCAGCAGACTATGTTGCCTGTGACCATGGTATCTGAGATCTTTTTTTTCACCGGATTGTAGTCGTGTTCTACGAAAGCTGTGAGTATGTCAGAAGATGATATGATGCCGACAAGTTTTTCGTTTTCTACAACAGGAAACTGTCGTATACCTGCTTTTATCATCTCTCGGGTGCATGAGAAGATATCTTCATCGGGTGTTGTTGTGATCAGGTTCTTTGTCATTATACCGTCAACAAGTAGGTTTGTTTTGCTTGAGGTTACTCTCATAACATCCCCTCTTGTGACAATCCCTTCTATTCTCCCGTCTTCTATGATAGGAAAGGATCTGTATCCCTGTTCCCGCATGATAGATCTTGCCTTTGTAACAAGATCAGAGGCCTGTACGCTTTCAGGGTCCTTAGTCATTATATCTTTTACCAAAACCATTTTTTTTATTGTATTAGTAAAAAAAAAGATAGTGAGGAATTAGTCCTCGTTTGCGCACTCATCACAGGTTAGTCTTCCGTTCAGGGGTTTAAGAACCTCGGAGTAGTTACTGCAGACCTCGCAGATTCCGGAGATTGTGCCTTCAGGTGAGGGTATGTCTGCTATATCCCATTGACTGTGTTCTCTGATGAGCAAGTGTAGTGCAGGTTCGACTCGGACTATATCAAATTCGGAGATTATTCCGATGATGTTACTATCCTGTGTAACAATAAGCCGCCTAATTGCATTATCTCTCATTTTTCTGGCGGCATCATCTATGTCTTCATCAGGTTTTATTGTGATTAAGGGAGAAGTCATTATTTGTGATGCTACCATCCTCTTAGGGTCTTTTCCATCTGCAACAACCTTTTTGATTATGTCAGTATTCGTAATAGTCCCAACACCAACACAGTTATCGATAATTATTACGGAATCAATGTCGTTTTGTCTCATGATCTCTGCAACTCTTTGAACATTATCATCCGGTTTCACATAGATGACACCCCGCGTCATAGCATCTCCAACTTTTAGTTCCATTTTTTCACTTGATTCATATAATTTTACTTCAATAAGGTATAAGGAATTGGGATTAAAAACTAAAAAAAAAATGTCTGTTGGAATTGGTTTTGAAATAAGATGCAAGGATGTTGTAGGCCGGATCGGTAAACTGACAGTAAACGGTAAAACAGTTGAAACACCCTTGCTGATGCCAGTCTATAACCCAAACAAACCCTTAATTCAAATCAAGGAGTTAGAGAAAAGATTCGGTGTAGGGGCTTTAATGACTAATGCCTACGTCATATTAAAAAATGAACAGATCAGGGAGCAGGCTCTAGAGGAAGGTATACATAAATATCTTGGATTTGGTGGTCTGGTAGCCACGGATTCAGGGTCTTTTCAGTTGATGACCTATGGAAGTGTTTCAACGACAAATAAGGACATAATAAAGTTTCAGGAAGATATTGGCTCAGATATTGGATCATTTCTTGACATACCAACCCTTCCGGATGTCTATAAACCCCGGGCTACAGAAGAGTTGGATTTAACCCTTAAGAGGTCTATGGAAGCAGTGGATGCGGGATTTGTTGTTAATGCAGGAATCCAAGGGTCAACCCACCTCGACCTCAGAGAGAAGGCTGCAAAAGAGATTGGGAAAAACTTTGGATTGTGTGCTATCGGAGGAATCGTTAAGTTGATGGAGGATTATCGTTTCGCAGATCTTGTAGATGTTATCGCAACCGTAAAGAAAAACATACCAACAAATAGGCCGGTTCACGCATTTGGTTTAGGTCATCCTATGATCTTTCCTCTGGCTGCTGCCCTTGGATGTGATCTCTTTGATTCTGCAGCCTATGCACTCTACGCTAAGGATATGAGATATATGACAGAGGATGGGACCAAAAGATTAGAGAACCTTGATTATTTGCCGTGTTCGTGCCCTATCTGCAGTAAATATGGCAGGGAGTTAAAAGAGCTTAGTAGAGAAGAAAAAATAAAAAATCTTGCAGCACATAATCTCTACGTAACCTTCAGAGAATTAAACAGGGTTAAGCAGGCAATTAAGGAGGGTAGTTTATGGGAGCTTGTATGTATGCGCTCAAGGGTTCATCCAGCCTTGTTTTCAGCTCTTGGCAGGTTAAAGGAACACAAAGAGTGGATCTCTGGTCTTGATCCGGTAACAAAAAAATCTCCGTTTTATTATACCGGTGTGGAATCAATGCATAGATCTGAGGTAGTAAATGCCCTAAAGCGCATAAGCCAGGTTTCATCCGAAAACACAGTGTTAATGCAGCCATTTGGCACGGTTCCTGCTGAAATCCTTGACATATATCCCTTCGGGAGCTTCATTTCACCTGAGTCTTCACCCATAGACAGGGCAGGGTATAAGGTCAATGATATTGAAAAGATCAGAGCCATCATGGAGTATCAATTCGGCAGGGGGGCAGGGGAACTTATCGAAGATAATTTCAGGATCAGAAAATCAAAAAAAACCAGGAGAATCAGGTGGATCTACAAAAAAAACGAGCTTATTGCATCTGTGCGCGCCTCAGATCACTTAATTATCCCAAAAGAGTATCTTGCAAAGAAACTAAAAAAAATGTTTAAGTATCCTAGCCTCCGGGTGGTTGTCGATGATGATGCCGTCCCGTTTGTCTCTGAAGGTAAAAGTGTTTTCGCTAAATTCGTAGTTGACATAGATTCAAGTCTCAGAGCCAATGATGAGGTTATTGTTGTCAGTAAAGAAGATGATTTTTTAAGGGTGGGCACATTAGTTCTGTCGCCGGATGAGGCATTGGATTTTGATAGGGGTATCGCTGTAAGGGTCAGATAAACTGTAGGGAGAAATAGAGTTCGTATCGTGTCTGTCTGCTTTTCGAATCTTTTGGAGTATATTGGCAGATGTGGTAGGGTAGATAGGTTATTCCATCAAATACTGCATCAGCCGAGAACACTTCCTCAAGAATTTCAACTGCCTCTTCTGGTGTGAACACTGTATCATCCCGGGGGTAGTTAGGGTCTATGGAATCTATCTTCAAAAAAGAGGATAAATCATATATTTTGTCTTCGAGCCGGGGCAGATATACCTTAGGTCGCACATAATATTGTTCACTTGGAGGTATGCGGCCTCCTGCCGCAGCCCCTGCTGTATTCAGAACATTACTGGATTTTGATGAATATGCCTCGATTAGGTCTTTTTGCATAAGAAGCATCATATTTTTCTCATCCAGGGGATTGCATAGTTGTTCATAGGTTACGCTCCCGTATTCTATGAGATCCAATAGAAGAGTTTTTCCCTCCGTAGGGAGGTCCCTGAGTGTCTGCAGGATATCTGAGTGCTCGATGTCTGAGGTCTTGCCAAGGATCCTTTTTTTTATATAGAAGAGATCAAAGTGAGCTAAATCAACATAGAGTGTATTCTCTAAGTCTACATAGTTTTTTTTCTTAAATATTAATCCGGTTTTATGTGTATCTCTTCTGCAGATATTGAATCTTCCAAGGGGGGTGTATCTTCGCTTTATTTCATTGATTTTTTCACCAGAACCCCTAAACAATGGCTTGTTTCCTTTTTTGGATTCAAAATATTTTTTGGCATCTATGTCGGATCCTTCCCTGAACACAAATGCTTTATCGCCCGCATCTTTGTAGGAGTTGTCATATGAATCATCATAGGGGGCATCATAGTAGTCTTCATAGGGGTCCTCATCACAGGTAGCAGGATTCTGTGTTTCGTCCATGTTTATCTTTTATATTAGGAGCAATATATATGTAAATGAGTAGTGTGTAGTGCCTAACTTTTTTGGCGTATGTGGATAAAATGTCTTTTATAAGAACAAAGAAGATTGGAGGGGGAACTTATTATTATCTTGTGAAGTCTGTGCGGGAGGGTAAACGGGTTCACCAGGTCAATCTTGCATATCTTGGCTCAAAAAAACCAGGTAAAGAAGAGATAAAACAGCTTAAAGAGAAGCATGAAGAGAAACTATTCGACGACCCCGATCGGGTAGACTGAGCAGTTGTTTTCCTTGCAGATTCCCAAAAGTTTGGTGTATTCTTTTTCAGGGAGGGTGACAAGAAAATTGTCAAGGTTTCTTGTCATCGGGAATGGGATTTTTGGTTTTAGTTGGTATTTTAGGCTGGATTTTTCAGATAATTCATATAATGTCGAAACTAGTCCCCCCTTGGTCACATCCTTTGCAGCATGTATTTTTACGTTTTCTATGATCTTGTACCAGGTGTCTATAAGTTTTTTTGCAATTAGGATTCTCTCAGTTTGGCTTCCCCATATCGGGTCTCCTAATAAGATGAGGAGGTCTCCTGTTTTTGTTGTTGAATCCCTGATAGGTTCATCAAGCAGTAGTTCTCCGAAGACGGTGATGCTGCATCTTGGCTCCGCTTCTTCGATGAGGGTGTTGCCTCCAAGTATCGGGATATTCATAGCCAGAGCCTGCGTTTTTAGGCTTTCAGCCATATCCAAAACATCCTCCTTGGATCCTATAAGCGTATCTAATGCAAACAGGGGTCTTCCTCCTTTAACCACAACATCTGTTGTTGCATGGATTAGGGCTGATTTCATAACAAGTCTTTTGGTGTAGGGTCCATCTACGCTAACAAGGATCTTTTTGTCTCCGAATTTAACGCAGACTGAATCATCCCAGTCCCGGATACCCATCACAGGGTTTATGAGATCATCCATCCCGGAAAAATTTTCCCTAAGAAAGTCCAGTGATTTCACGTAATGTTTGATTAGGTCTTCTTTTTTCATTTCTCATTATAATATTGTATTATTACGCCAAATGACTAATAAGTTTTGGTTCTATTTTTATTTATGGTTTTGTTTTTGTTTATGAAGTAAAAAATGGATAAAAGTTCGCGTATATCTGGGTTTTATAAATTAAGTGTTGAGGAGAGAATCAAGAAAGTTAGAGAGTTCTCAGATCTAGGGAATGATGATATCAAAACACTCAAAGAGGGTCTTTCATTAGAGTATGCTGACAGGATGATAGAGAATGTCATCTGCAAGATCAGTGTTCCATTAGGGATTGCAACTAATTTCCAGGTTAATGGGAAAGATTATATTATTCCTATGGCAACAGAAGAAGCATCAGTTGTTGCAGCAGCCAGTAATGCAGCCCGGCTTGTTAGGGAAGGCGGGGGTTTTGAGGCAAGCAGCACTGAGCCGGTGATGATTGGTCAGATTCAGTTGGTAGTTGATGACCCGGATGACGCACAGGATATAATCTTAGAAAACAAAAAGCAGATTATTGGTCTTGCTAATGAGAGGGATCCTACCCTTGTCTCTTTGGGTGGGGGTGTTAAGGATCTTAAGGTAAGAATAGTAGGGTCAGATGATAGGAGAATGGTGATAATTCATCTCCTTGTTAATGTGCAGGATGCTATGGGTGCAAACGCTGTGAACACCATGGCTGAGGCGGCTGCGCCATTTATTGAAGAGATTACGGGAGGAAAGGTTTATTTGAGGATTATCTCTAATCTTGCAACTGAAAGAATCGCAAGAGCCAGGTGTGTCATCCCCCAAAGGGTTCTAGGGGAGGATGTAATAGAGGGCATAGTTAGGGCTTATGAATTTGCTGCAGTAGACATATTCCGGGCTTCTACCCATAATAAAGGTGTCATGAATGGTATAACCGCTGTTACCCTTGCAACAGGAAACGATACCCGGGCGGTTGAAGCCGGGGCTCATACCTATGCAAGCTTCGAGAGCGAGTATAGGCCTTTAACAACCTGGTCGAAGAATAAAGAAGGTGATCTTGTCGGGGAAATAAAGCTTCCTTTGGCTGTCGGAACATTTGGTGGTGCGACAATGAATCCGGTTGCAAGGGTTATGCATAAGATCATTGGTGCCAAAAAAGCAAGTGAATTATCTGAGGTGTTGGCTGCCGTGGGTCTGGCTCAGAATCTTGCAGCATTAAAGGCGCTTTCAAGTGAAGGAATCCAAAGAGGCCATATGGCATTGCATGCAAAGAATATTGCTGTAATGGCTGGAGCAGGAGAGAATGAAGTAGAAAAGGTAGCCCAAAAACTTGTAGAAGAAAAAAACATTAGGGTTGATCGGGCAAAAGAGCTGCTTGAAGAGCTTAGAGGAGAATAAAAAAAATGGTTTCGTATAAGATTGCATTGATCCCAGGTGACGGGATTGGACCGGAGATAATCGCTGAAGGCCAAAAGGTTATTGATGCTGCCTCAGATATTTGTGGATTTAAGATAAATTGGGTCAAGTATCCGTTTTCCGCTGACCATTATCTTGAAACAAAGGAGCTTTTGCCAATGGATTCACTCAAGGAAATAGAAAGAATGGACTCTATTTATCTTGGCGCCCTCGGCGATCCGAGGATGAAACCAGGAGTCCTCGAAAAAGGGATACTTTTAGCCTTGAGATTTTACTTTGACCAGTTCGTTAACCTAAGGCCAGTGAAGCTGCTTGAGGGGGTTGAGTGTCCGCTTAAAAACAAAAAACCAAAAGACATTGATTTTACTGTTGTCCGGGAGAATACCGAAGATTTTTATGTGGGAGTAGGCTCTCACGCAAAAGAGGGTCATAGTAAGGAGACCTTGGAGATAAAAAGGAGTCTTTATGAGGTTAAATTCGACCTAGACATTGAAGCAGACAGAGATGAAGTAGCCTACCAGATAGGTATCTTAAGCAGGAAGGGTTCTGAAAGAATTATAAGATACGCCTTTGAGCTTGCTAAAAAAAAGAATCTGAGCAGGGTTACGTCAGTTGATAAGGCTAATGTTCTCTCGGATATTTATGGGTTTTGGAGGGAGATTTTCTCAGAGGTATCAAAGGATTATCCAGGGATAGATACTGAATATAATTTTGTTGACGCGATAACCATGTGGTTTATACGTAAACCCGAATGGTATCAAATGATTGTATCACCTAACATGTTTGGCGACATCATAACTGACTTGGGTGCAATGATTCAGGGTGGTTTAGGTCTTGCTCCAGGGGGAAACATTAACCCAGACGGTATCTCAATGTTTGAGCCCATCCATGGTTCGGCACCAAAATATAAGGGAATGAATTCAGCTAACCCTATTGCAACTATCTGGTCGGGGTCTATGATGCTTGAAGAACTCGGCGAAGAAAAAGCAGCAAGATTCGTCTTGAAGGCAATTGAAGAGGTCTTAAAGGAGGGTAAAGTAAGAACACGGGACTTAGGCGGAAGCTCCAAAACACATGAAGTCGGGGATGCTGTCGTAGAGAAATTAAAGGATATGTGAATGAATAGGAATGGTTACTTTATCGTCGGCGCCTGGAAAAGTTATTCTTTTAGGGGAGCATGCGGCTGTTTATGGTAACCCGGTTCTTGTCGCCTCAATAGATAAGAGAAGTTTTGTTAAGGTGACTTTGAGAAATGATGGCAGGTATGTGTTAAATAATCCTGCCGTTGATGTAAAAGATTTTAAGTTTTCTTATGGGGATATTCCTAAGCTAAAAAAAGAATGGAATCTTGCGCTTTCATTGGAGTCCATAGAAAAAACCCAGGGGTTTCTTGGGAAACAATGTGGCCTAGAATTGGATATCCAATCAGATATCCCGGTTTCCTCGGGATTAGGTAGTTCGGCATCTATTTCGTCTGCTATGGTATTAGGCATAGCCGGTGAAATGGGTCATGTACTGGGAAAAAATGAGATTGCAAAGATTGCCTGGGATGTTGAGAACGTAATTCATAAGAAATCAAGTGGAGTTGATCCGTTCTCTGTGACCTATGGAGGTGTTGTGAGGTATCAGGAAGGTAAAGTAAAGAGATTAAATATCAAGGAGTATCCGGCTATAACAATCGGCAACACCAACGTGAGATCTGATACCGGTGAGGTTGTCTTGGATGTTATGAAACTGAAAAATGAGTTTCCAGTATTCTTTGGTGAGTATCTTAAAATGATGGATGACCTAGTCGAAGAAGGGATAAAACTTCTTGAGGTGGGGGACTTAATAAAATTCGGTAGGTTGATGGACATAAACCATGGTCTTCTCTGTGCCATCGGCGTATCGTCTCCTGAGCTGGAAGAGCTTGTCTGGGCTGCAAGAAAAAAATCTCTTGGAGCGAAACTGTGCGGAGCCGGTCGCGGAGGCATAATGGTTGCCTTAGGCGACGTAGGAGAGGTAGGGAAAGAAATTGCCGCAGCTGGCGGGGATGTTGTGGAAACCCGGTTCGCACAGGAAGGTGTGCGAATAGAACCTATCTTGTAGTGACTTCGCAGCCGTCTTCTGTTATGATTATTGTGTGTTCGAATTGGCTGACTATGCCTTTTTCTTTTTCGTGTAGGATTGGGTGGGCTCT
>JAUWTD010000013.1 GCA_030609775.1 Candidatus Altarchaeota archaeon | reverse complement strand
GCACAGGAAGGTGTGCGAATAGAACCTATCTTGTAGTGACTTCGCAGCCGTCTTCTGTTATGATTATTGTGTGTTCGAATTGGCTGACTATGCCTTTTTCTTTTTCGTGTAGGATTGGGTGGGCTCTAAGGATTTCGCTTGCGACAAGGTTTCTTAGCACCAGACTTAATCGTAGGGGGTTTATCTTTTTTGTCAGCCAGCGTTCGGCAAACGGCAGTTTCTGTCTTTCTTCGATCTCTTTTAGTAGAAGTCTTGCTTCTTTTAGTCGGGTGGGTTTTATGTTTTTCAGGGAGAAGATTTCTGCATGATTTGATTCGATTACTCTTCCGGCGCCGTCTGTTGCAAACGGCTCTATTGCTATTACCATTCCTTCCTGAAGTTTCCAATCGTAGGGTACTTTTATGTTGGGAATTGATATTCCTGCGTGTAGGTCATAGTTTTTGACTTCGTGTCCGGTGAGGTTTTCTATTGGTTTGTATCCGGATTCAGTTAAGGTATCATAGACCGTTTCTCCGATATCTGATACGGATGCTCCGGGTTCAACCAGATTAATTGCATTCTCCAGTGCCTCCTTGTTTGCTGCAAGCATTTCAGTGTATTCGCCAGATAAATCAATTGTGTATGCTGTATCTGCAATGTATCCGTCTATGTGGGCTCCTAGGTCTATTGTCACTATGTCATCTTCTTTTAGGGTTGTTTCATCATTGAATTTGGGTGTGTAGTGTGCTGCTACATCATTTAAGCATACGTTGACTGGGAACGCGATCCTTGCTCCCTTGTCTGTGATTTTTTCTTCTATTTTGTCTGCTATATCAAGTACCAAAGCATCCTTTTTTATTAGGCTTTTACTCCATTTGCGAACCTCTGATGCTATCTTCCCCGCCTGTCGGTACGCTGTAAGTTCTTTTTCCTTCATGTTTATAGATTAGGGGAGATAATATATTTAAGGAAATGGAAAAAGCCATCTGGATTGAACTTAAAGATGTAGTAGGTGCGTTAAAGGACGTATCATGTGTGATCGCTGATCATGGAATCAATATCAAATACATTGAGGAAATTATTGTAGGTGGCTTAGTTCACCTGTATCTTGAAGTAGAGAATGAAGGTAATCTAGAAAAACTATTTGAGGATTTAGGGAGGTTGGATGTTGTTTTATCTATTGTCTGGATTCCGACGTTTCATCAGATCTATGGTAAACGTGTTATTGTTATTGGTGGAGGTGCCCAGGTCGCTGAGGTCGCTAATGGGGCTATATCTGAGGCCGACCGGCATAATATTCGGGGGGAAAGGATCTCGGTGGACACTATTCCTCTTATAGGTGAAAAAGACATTGCTAATGCTGTCAGGGCCGTGGCCAGGTTGCCAAGAGCCGCTATTGTCATTCTCGCAGGTTCCCTTATGGGCGGGGAAATAACCCAGGCGGTAAAAGAGGTTCAGGGGAGTGGGATAAAAGTAGTGTCTTTAAGTATGGCTGGCTCTGTTCCAGACGCAGCCGATCTTGTTGTCTCTGATCCGATTCAGGCGGGTGTGATGGCGGTTATGGCGATAGCCGATACTGCGAAATTTAAAATAGAAAACCAAAAGAAGAAGAGGTATTGACTTTTTTTTGGGAAGAGATTATCTGTTTGGTTTGTTATGTTGGAATAGGGGGAATAGACAAAGCAGGTGTAGTGCCTAACTTTGTAAATAGAAAAACTCCAAAATATCAGTGTATTGAAAGCACACAAACAAGAGAAAAACAAAATAGGGAACATAGTTGAATTAGACAAGTGCATCAACACATTTTTTAGATGATGATAAGGAAGCACCCGAAACACCTTAAGGAAGCACCCGAAGCTCCCACTAAAAAAATCCCGTGTTGGCTTGGATCAATTAAATGCTCAGTTCAGAAGGAGGCCATAGAGCAGTTTAGTAATTTAATTTTATCTGTTTTAATTTACAAAAAAAACTTTTTATATATTTTTATTGTATAATAGGTTTATTGGAATGGAAAAAATTGAATTATGTTTAGATGATAAGAAAGGTGAACTATTTTTTGGAGATAACTGTAATATAATGCTTTCTCGAAGCCAGATAGCGTGGCTTCAAAGAGAACTCGAAAAGGTTATTGGTCCGGCATATTCCAGTATCTTATATGAATCCGCTCATATCTATGCGCATCATATGATTTCAGATATAATGGATGGTGTGATGAAAGCTTCAGGTAAGCTTCATAAGGAGCAGCTTGCAGAAGAGATGGTGAAACAGCTCGCTGTATGGGGTTATGGTAGGGGAGAGATTGTTGAAATAGATTTGTCAGTGCCTTATTCCAAGGTGAAAGTTGTAAACAGCTTTAATGCCTTGGATTATGAAAAAACCCAGAAACCGGTGTGTCATTTTCTCAGGGGGATAATCGCCGGATCATCCTGCATTATCACCGGAATAGAGATGTACTGTTTAGAAACAAAATGTGTGGCCGTGGGGGATCCTTTCTGTGAATTTGAAGTAATAGCCTTAGATGAGGCAAAGAGGAGGCGTTTAAGTGATTAGTTTTGTTCACGCCTTGATCAGATGTGGCAATACATGAAATGAAATAATCTATAAAATAGCTATTTATGTTTTCAATTCCTTTTAGATAACTTGAGGTGGTTGGTATGATAGGGGAAGATATAGTTAAGACTTTGGTTGCTGAGTTGGAGAGGCTTGTTTCTACTGAGAAGATTGTTGGGAAAGCACAGACCTTTGGTGATGTGACTGTGATTCCTGTATGTAGCATAGGTTTTGGTTTTGGCGCCGGAGGGGGTGCTGGATCCGGGTGCGAGGGCAAGGCAGGTAAGGGTTCTGGTGAAGGAGGCGGCGGAGGTGCTGGAGGCGGCGTGTCTCCGGTTGCATTGATTGTGATAAGGAAGGATGTTGTTGAGGTTCTGCCTCTTAAGAGTAAGGGGTCTATTGCGTCGGTGATAGAGTCTATGGGGGAGACTATACCTAAGGTGATGGATAAGGCAGTGGAGATAGCAAAGGTTAAGGGGGAGAAGAAAGGGAAGTAGATTTTAATCTGAGATGGTTCTTTATCCCCTTCTTTTTTTATTTGTAGTAGGTTTCCTCCTCGTAATTTTTTTGTTTGCACCCTTCAGGATACGTTTTTTAGCTGAGAGTAAGGATTTGGAGATCAGGGGGGAGGTTGATCTAACTCTTTTATGGGATGCGGTAGGGTTTAGATTTAATCTCGTGGAAGGGTTTTTTGGTGTGTATTTTTTCAGGTTTTGTATTTTTGAGGGGAGCATGGTTAGTAAGGGAAAAAAGGTTAAAAGAAGAGGGGGGAGAAAAAAATTTTCTTTTAGATTAGAGTATTTGGTGCCTTTTTTCAGGTTCGTGCATAGTTTATTTAGGTCTTTCTCTGTTGAAAGATTTTATCTGAACCTGAGATTTGGGTTGGGGGATGCGTATGACACAGGCATAGTGTGCGGGTCTATGTATCCCTTGTTGTATCCTTTTAATGTATTCCGGAATGTACGTGTGCGTATTATCCCTGTTTTTGATGCCCGGGTCGTGGAGGGTAGGTTTGATTTTTGTGTTGGGAACAGGGTATTTAGGTTTATCTCTCCGGTATTCAGGCTGTTATCTGAGCTGGGATTAAAGGAGAGGTTGGTGGGGCGGGTTAAAAATGTGTTCTAAGCATTTCATAGCAAAGGTAACGAATACGCGGCGGGAGATATTCTATATGGGAATGCGTCTGGAAGTTGAATTTCAACTTAAGGTAACTGCTGTAAGAGACGGTAGACTGTTTCTGGCTTCGGCTAAACCAATCAGGATAAAAGTGGATGGCAGAGAGTTTAATCTGGAGGCGGAATAGAAATCAACAGATACGACCAAGGATGTTGATCTCGTCTTCATAAGTGAGGGTGAGGTTGAATCATTCAGGTCTGCATTATTGAATTCATGGTTTATGGAAGTTGATATTGTTTCTGTTCCAGGATATGAGCACGTGAACCAGTATGCGATCTTTGATGAGGTAACAAAGATTCCTCTGAACCAGAAATTCACTCCAAGTATCAGGATAGAATTGTTTCTGAATCAGATCTGCGGCGGCTTCGGGTTCTCTGACGGGATGAAATCAAGATGCGTGAAGGGGGGAGAAAGGGGTTTGTTTCAGGAGTATTTCTGTTCTTTAGAAGACATATTCTTGTTTAAGTCCATCACGGACAGGGAGCGTGATCTTAGTAGGGATTACCTCATGCAGGATGTAATCTGAAACTATAAGAAAAAAAATGCCTCAGGGAAGAAGCAAAAGAAACACATATTTATGGAGGTAATTCAATAAATAAATGAGGAGATGATTTCACATGAATCTAAAAACCTTTATTAAATGCCTGGGGGTTGCAGTGACAACCATAATTTTGACGAATCTATCATTGTTCGCTTTGTCTTTTTCTGGAACCGCTTCATTAGTAACCGGTGATTGCATTCAGCTCTACCTTAGCATGCTTGTTTTATACAACATCCTCGTGTTTTTCTCTGTGATTTTATCATGCTTTATATTTTTCGCCATCACATTGAAGGAGAAACACATTTATCTACCTAAAGCACAAAAAAAACAGCAATTAAAACAAAAACCAAAGGAAGCATAATAAAATAACTCTCCGCCATACCTTTTTTATGTAAGAGTAGGGAACACCCGTAATAGAGATAAAGCCACCCATCTATTGGGCTGATTCCCTGAATAGATAAAACGCTTCAGGGCAGGAAATCTAAAACTCATTCTTGCAGAAGCCATTTCCAGAAGGGTGTGAATTTTATTTTGCCTTTATCATCTACCGTGATCTCATCTTCTTGTTTATATTGCTTTTTCGCGGTGTAGTATGGTGGTGAATTTGGTTTCGTTTTCCTGTATATCAAAAAAATGCCATATATTTCCCTATCCGCAGCCGACAGGTGCGTTTTTCGGTGAGGTATTTGGTGTTGTTATGTAGCCGGGAATCTATCCCGTATTTGTTCACCTGCACCGTGAACTCTTTTAAGCTTTCATAGTATTCTTTTCGTTGCAAGGGAATCCAGTTCACTTAATCAGTCAATCGAATTTCTGGGTGCGGATGAACCTATTAGGGCCTATAGAACCTATAGGATTTCATCTAAGGGTCTGGCCTCCTGTCTGCGTGCCTCGTCTATGTCTTTTTTGGCTTCCTCTGAAAGCTTCTTGTACTCTACTTGGCGCAGTAGCGCTCTAAAGAAACTCTTCCATGGGAGGTGAAGTTGCCTTCATTTAACTGCCTTATCGATCTCCTTGACCTGCTTAGCCGTCGCCTTAAAACTAACTATAATACACACATAAGAAATCCAAAGAAAAAAATTAAAGAAACAAACAAAATTCGCCTCGGACAGGACTTGAACCTGTGACCATCTGGTTAACAGCCAGACGCTCCACCAACTGAGCTACCGAGGCAAAAAAAAAATGTGGGAGACTTTTATTTGGCTCTGCGTCCTTTTGCTCTTATGCTTGGCCGTATTTTTTCTGCGCCTTTTCCTTTGTTGTTGAGTCCTCTGCCTTTTTTCCCTGCGGGTGTTAGGCCTCTGAAGACTCGGTTTTTGTGTTGTGGATCACAGATCCAGTTTAAATCTTTGTCGTTTTCGATTGAGGAATGGGTTGGGTCTACGAGGACTACTTCAAACCATTTGTATTGTCCGTCTTCCCATATCCAGTATGATCCCAGTATTTCCAGGTTCATGAATCTTCTCTGGGTTCGCTCTTCACCCATACGTTGTATGGATTTGTTGGGTGTTATCTTGTTTACTCCCATACGTTTAGGTTTCCGTCCCTTGTTTGGGCGGGATTTCCTCATGCTGCCTCTTCTCACCCGGACTCTTGCAATGACTAAGCCTTGTTTGGCTTTGTATCCGTATTGTCTGGCTTTATCGATTCTTGTGGGTTTTTCGACGCGCACAACTGAAGGGCTCTTCCGGTATTCTTGCTTTCTTTTGATAACTAAGTCTCTGAGTTCTTTGTTTTCAGGTTTTTTGATTTTCTGTTTTATGCCTTTGTATGTTTCTGCTACATACTTATAGTATCCCATAGAAATCACCTCCCCTTTTTTCGGATTCAAAACAAGTGTTCACATCTCCATTTGGCGGGGAATCCTTTTTTTTTGTTTTGTTAAAATAATCTTTAAATAATCTATATAATGGAACTAATATTTTATATTTTATGGTTAAAAACTAATCATTAACTCAGGTGATTGACGGTGCCTTGGAGAAGATTATTGGGTTGGTTTAAGGGTATGTTCGGTAGGCGTAAGATTATTCGTCTGGGTCTTTATGGTCCGCCTAATGCAGGTAAAACCACTCTTGCAAACAAGATTTCGATGGATTGGACCGGTGAGCCGGTGGGCAGTGTCTCAGAGATTCCTCATGAAACGCGTGAGGTTCAGAAAAAGGAGCGGGTGGTTATTCAGACCAGGGGTAAAAAATTGGTTATGAATCTTTTGGATATGCCCGGGATTGCAACAAAAATTGATTTTGAGGAGTTTCTTGCGCATGGTCTTTCAGTGGATGACGCACAACAGAGGGCTAAGGAGGCAACTAAGGGTGTGATTGAGGCCATTAAGTGGCTTGAGAATGTGGATACTGCATTAGTTATTATGGATTCGGCAAAGGATCCTTATACCCAGGTGAATATAACAATAATCGGGAATCTTGAGGCAAGAGGTATTCCAGTGGTTATTGTAGCAAACAAGATTGATTTAGATGATGCGAAACCTGAACTGATTCAGGAGGCTTTTCCGCAGCATCCGGTTGTTAAGATTTCGGGGCTTAGAGGTCAGCATCTTGAGGAGCTTTATAACGCGATAGCAAAATATTCGGTTTAAAAACAGGATGAAAAAAGAATGAAAATACAAATGGAGTTCATATCCTCTGATGTTTTGAAGGATATGTTAGGAGGGGATAAGATTGAGTTCATTCTTAAAAAGATTAAAGGCAATAAGATCCTGGTTTTGGATGGGGGTTTATCTCCTTTGGAGGAGACTAGGTTAATTGAGGAGACTATGTCCAAGATAAATAAAAGTTTTAGAGGTATTGAGATTTCTACGTTAAGGGATAAGGTTGATGGAGGTATAAAAAATAAGTTAATTAAGTTTCTTGGTGGGCAGACTGGTGGGTTGACTGTTATTGGTCCGTCTAAGCTTGTGAAAAAGATAAAAAAAGAGCCTCAGAAGATTCTTTTGTTTGCTGAGAAAAGGTAGTAGTGGGTTTATGAGTGGGAGGATAAGTTAGGATGCCGCATAAATGTACGCGATGTAGTAAGGTATATGAGGATAATTCCCCGGAGCTTATGGAGGGTTGTAGTTGCGGGTCGAGGGTTTTTTTGTTTTTGAGGGAGGATGTGAACGGATCCGGGAAAGATACCTTAGAAAAGATTATGGAGGGGGAGTTATGTAAAGAAAGTCTTAAGTGGCTTGATCAGGAGGTAGAAAAATCAGGTAAACCCATAAGGCTTGATGTTGAGAATCTTTTGAAGGTGGATGAGGGAAAATATAGGTTGGATATATCATCTCTTATGAAGGGTGATCCCTTGGTTGTTAAGGTCCGGGATGGGGTTTATTATATCGATCTTGTTTATTCAATGAAAAAGAAGTGTTAAAAATGTCGATTCATCCAATAGAGGAAAGGTATGGCAGGCAGGAAGTTAGGCAGATATTTGATGAAGAATTTAAGCTGCAGAAGATGCTTGATGTGGAGGCTGCGCTCTCTCGTGCACAGGCGAAGGTTGAGGATATTCCAGAGAGTGCCGCAGAAGAGATAACAAAAAAAGCCGTAATAAGATATGTGAAGCTTGATAGGGTTAAGGAAATAGAAAAAGAAATCCATCATGATGTGATGGCTGTTGTTAAGGCCTTAACTGAGCAGTGCGGCGAATCAGGTAAGTATATTCATTTAGGGGCTACAAGTAATGACATAACTGATACTGCTCTTGCATTGCAGCTTAAGAAGTTTATGGGTTTTTTATTCAGTGACCTTGAGAAACTGAAGAAAACGATTATGGATCTTGCAAGAAGACATATGCATTTGGTGTGTGTTGGCAGGACTCATGCACAGCATTCTGTACCCACAACGTATGGTCTTAAGTTTGCGATTTGGGGTATGGAGATTCAGAGGCATATTGATAGGTTGAATGAATGCAAAAAAAGGGTTCTTGTAGGTCAGATTACGGGCGCGGTCGGAACTCAGGCGGCCTTAGGCAAGAATGCTGTCAGGATACAGAAGTATGTTATGGATGATTTGGGTTTGCAGCCGGTTCTCGTTTCGAATCAAGTGATTCAGAGGGATAGGCACGCTGAGTTGCTCCTTGATCTTGCGTTGGTTGCTGAGTCGCTTAATAAGATTGGAACAGAGATCCGGAATCTTCAAAGAACAGAGATAGGTGAGGTATCCGAAGGATTCGGGAAGAATCAGGTTGGGTCGTCTACGATGCCTCATAAGAGGAATCCGATATATGCTGAGAGGATTTGTGGTTTGTCCCGGATTGTTAAGGCTAATGGTGTGGCGGCGTTGGAGAATATTCCTTTGTGGCATGAGCGTGATTTGACGAATTCGTCGTGTGAGAGGATAATTATTCCTGAGTCTTGTATTCTCATAGATTATATATTGAATCTCTGCATTGGTCTGCTTGAGAATCTTGTATTCGATTATGGAAACATTGAGAGGAATCTGCATATGTCTCAGGGCAGGATTATGGCCGAATCAGTGATGGTTGTTTTAGTGAATAAGGGTATGGGTCGGCAGGAGGCTCATGAGCTTGTGAGGAAGTGTGCGATGAAGAGTTTTGAGAAGAAGATTCCTTTAAAGGAGGTTTTGGTGAAGAATTCTAACGTAGTTAAGTATATTACAGCAGATGAACTTGATTTAGCCCTTGACCCAGAGAAATATACTGGAACTGCTGTTAAGCAGGTTGATTCAGTGCTTCGGAAGCTAGGATATATTCATAAAATGTAGATTCGGGACTCATGCTTAAGGATTTTTATTTCTTGTCCGGCCTTGAGGTCTGTGTTTTTGTTTTTTAGTTCGTAGGTCTTGTTTTCTCTTAGATCTAGGACCTGTATTTCGGCAGGGGATATCATTGTAATGATTCCGTCAGTTAGGTCGGATTCTTCGGCTATTATTTGCGCATCCCCTATCCGGGATACTTCAACAGTTCTCTCTTTTCTTGTGGCAACGTCTCTGCAAAGCATTTTTTTCCCTCCTTTGATCACTTGCAGGATGCATCCTTCATGGCTTATGAATTGTCCTTCCTTGAATTATGGATCTTTTATGGATATTGAATTCCGGTAGATGTCTCGTCGATTTTTTTGCCCGAATAGTTTTGCTGATTCCTTCACACAGAAGCCTTTTTTGAGAAATTCTTTTCCAAATTGTCTGCCGTATTTTGTTGAGATTAGATAGAAATCGAATCCGCCCCTTACTTTTTCAGTGTTTGAAACGAATAGAGGATCTACTTCTAGTTCAAGTCTTGAGTTCTTTGTCCGTATCTGGAGTATTGCTTCATAGTAGTTTGCGCTTCGTTTTTTGCAGCTTGAGCATGTTTTGTTTTCTGTTTCTATTAGTGTATGTATTTCTTCAATAAACTCTTCTCCGGAATATTCGCAACTAACAGTTATGTTTAGGTCGATCTTGTTTTTCAGGATTTTATGTGATATGTGTAGGGTTTTTAATTTTATTTCTGTTGGAATTATGAGGTTTTTTTTGATGATATCTTTTATGTGGTCTTTTATGTCTTTTATCCAGTATCCCATGTAGTAGTAGTTTCCACAACTGCATAAGGGGATTTTAACTGGTTTTAGGATTATGTGGTTTTTTTCCAAAAAACAGTTTACGCACAGTCCCTTACCTTCTACGCCGCATTTAGGGCAAAACATTTTAATATTTTAATATATACTCTCTATATTTGTAATTGAGAGGGGATAAGATGGCTAGAATTAAATCCGAAACAAAAAAAGCGATTCTGATCAAGGAAAATAATAAGAGGAAGCGAGCCCCTGTTTGGGTTTTTGCTAAGACGAATAGGAGTGTAAGGCATAGCCCTAAGTCGAATAGGAATTGGAGGCGTGATAGCATCTTCTAAAAGCTCTTTTTATTTCTCCAGTAGGGTTTTTTTATGTGTTTGTATGCAGACAGTGTAGCAGTGCATGCTTCTCCGACTGCGGTTGTTATCTGCATTATTCCGCCGGTCACATCCCCTATAGCATAAACGCCTTTAATGTTGGTTTCTTGGTTTTCGTCAACTGTTATGAATCCTTTTTCATCCACTGAAACACCGCCTTCTTGAGGTAGCCCGGTGTTGGGTAGTGTGCCTATTGATATGAAGACTCCGTTTAATTTAAGTTTCTTTGATTTGTCTGTTTTAACATTGCGTATCTTAATTGAGTTAACCATTACATCCCCTATGATCTCCTCAACCACGGTATCATAGAGGATATTGATCCCATTCTCTGAAAGTTTTTTCTGGTTGACTTCCTCAGCACGCAGTGAGTCTCTCCGGTGTATAAGGTAGGTCTCCTTTGTTATCTCAGATAGGTAAAGTGCGTCGCTTGTTGCCTTGTTACCGCCTCCTACTACTGCAACTACCCGGTCCTTGAAAAAGGGGGCATCACAGGTTGCACAGAAGCTGACCCCTCTTCCAGTATATTTTTTTTCGCCGTCTATGCCAAGTTTCATGTATTCGCCGCCTGTTGCCAGGATTACTGCCTTGGATTTGTATTCGTTTTCTGTTGTGGTTATTGTCTTTGATTCGTCTTGTAGGTTTAGGTTTGTTGCTTTCTCTATTGAAACCTTAGCACCTAGTTTCTCTGCCTGTTTAAGCATCCGGTCAGATAGTTCTTTTCCTGTGATGTTCTCAAAGCCAGGGTAGTTTTCTATCTCTTTTGTCAGGAGCATCTGGCCTCCAAAACTCTTTTTCTCTAGAATGAGTGTGTTTAGACCTCTTCTTGCAGCATATATCCCAGCAGTAAGCCCTGCAGGACCACCTCCTATGATGATCAGGTCATACATTTCCTTTTGAGGTATCATTTGAGGTATTCATCAATTGCTTTAGCAGCTTTCTTCCCTGATCCCATGGCAAGGATTACTGTAGCTGCGCCAGTCGCAATATCTCCGCCTGCAAAAACTCCGGGAATTGATGTTGTGCCATCTGGATCTGTTTTAATTGTCCCGTAATCTGTAGTCTCGATTCTTTTATCTGTTTTCGGGAGCAACGGATTTGGTCTCTGTCCTATTGCAACAAGCACGGTATCTATGTCAAGAGTGAATTCTGAGTTTTGTATTCTCTCAGGTCGCCTTCTGCCTGATGCGTCAGGTTCCCCTAGCTTCATTTTTATGCACTCTATCTGTTTGATGCAGCCATCTTCATCTTCGATGTATCTTGTGGGCAGAGTCAGGAATTTGAATACTATGCCTTCATCCTTTGCATGTTCTAGTTCTTCTTTTCTTGCAGGGGCCTCTTCTTCTGATCTTCGGTAGATGATGTATGATTCTTTTGCACCCAGCCGCAGGGCTGTTCTTGCGCAGTCCATTGCAACGTTTCCTGCACCTATTGTTGCAACCTTTTTCCCGATTTTTACAGGTGTTGCGTATTCTGGGAACTTGTATGCCTTCATCAGGTTAACCCGTGTAAGGAACTCGTTTGCTGAGTAGACTCCGTTTAGGTTTTCTCCAGGAATATTCATCCACATTGGAAGACCTGCTCCGGTGCCTATGAAGATTGCATCATATTCGCATTCGAGCTCGTTTAGTGTTATGGTCTTTCCAATGATTGTATCCACCCTTATTTTTACGCCGAGTTTTGTTATGTAATCTATCTCTTCACTAAGTATGTTTTTAGGTAGCCTGAACTCAGGTATGCCGTATCTCAGGACGCCCCCTGTATCACTTAATGCCTCATATAATGTGACATCGTATCCCATTCTTGCTAGATCGCTTGCGCATGTGAGGCCTGCAGGCCCTGATCCGACTACTGCAATCTTTTTATTGTTAGGCTTTGATTTTTTGGGAATCTTTAATTCATTCTCTTCTTCAAGGTCTGCTACAAACCTCTCAAGCCGGCCTATGGCTACGGGTTCGCCGATCTTCTTTATTGTGCATAAGCCTTCGCATTGTATTTCATATGGGCAGACTCTTCCGGTTACTGCGGGAAGTGAGTTTTTTATTTTTAGGGTTTCTATTGCCTTGCTGAATTCTTCTTGTGCGATGTATTTAATGAATAAGGGAATATCTACCTCAACCGGGCACCCCTTGACGCATGGGGGGGTTTTGCATTGGAGGCATCTGTTTGCTTCTGTTATGGCCTGTTCTTTAGTGTAGCCTAATGGAACCTCTCTGAAATTTTTGATTCGTTCTTTTGGATTCTGTTCAGGCATCTTCTGCCGCATTTTTTTTACTGGCATTTTTTCTTGTAGTTTTCCATGGCACATGATTCTTTTTCTGTGAATCGGGTGTTTCGTTTCATAAGGTTGTCGAAGTCGACGAGGTGTCCGTCGAATTCGGGTCCGTCAACGCATGCGAATTTTGTTTCGTTGCCGACTGTTACCCTGCATCCGCCGCACATTCCGGTTCCGTCAACCATTATGGGGTTTAGGCTTACTATGGTTTTTATTCCATAAGGTTTTGTTACACCGGAAACTACCTTCATCATGATAACAGGACCTATTGTGATTACCTGGTTTATTTCTCTGCCTTCGTCTATGAGTTTTTGAAGTATATCTGACACAAAGCCGTGGTGACCTACTGAACCGTCATCTGTTGCAACATGTAGTTCATCGCTTATCTCTTGCATTTCTTCTTTTAGAATCAGTAGCTCCTCGCATCTTGCCCCGATTATGGATATGACCTTGTTTCCTGCTTCCTTTAGGGCTTTTGCTATCGGGTAAACTGGTGCAACACCCACGCCGCCACCGACACAGACCACTGTCCCGTAATCTTTGATCTCTGATGGATTCCCCAGGGGTCCGGCAAGATTGAGTATTTCGTCGCCTTCTTCCATCTTTCCGAGTTGGGTTGTTGTCTCCCCAACCTCCATAAAGACTAATGTGATTGTTCCATCTTCTCTGTTGAAGTCCGCAATTGTTAAGGGGATTCTCTCTCCTTTCTCATCTAACCTGAGGATTATGAACTGTCCTGCCTGCGCCTTTTTGGCGATGAGTGGCGCGGACACCTCAAATAATTTCACTGCCTGTGAAAGTATTTTCTTTTTAACTATTTTGTACATAATATCACCGTATGCCAAAATATTTATGTGATTTTGGGCATATAAGGGATAAAAGAGTCTTATTTCAGAAATAGTTCATCGATTAATTCAATATACATTGCTGCACTCCATGCCTGTGCGCCGCAGCCTTCAGCTCTCTGTTCTTTTGAGGAGCTTATTTCGCTGTGGTGTCCGATCATTCCGTTCCATAGGATGTCTTCTGTTGACGCAGCCATTATTTTTTGTATGTATTTTTTAAATTCATGTGAGTTGGTTTTGTATAATATCATTGCTGCCATGTTGTTTAGGAAATACCATGAGTCTCCGCGGTGGTAGCTTCTTGAATCTTCTCCTGTCGAGTATTCGGTGTATAATTCATGTCTTGAATCTATTGTGGATAATCCTCCCCACTCGCACCACAGTCTTGGAAGGATGCTCTTAAAGCAGGTAGTCCATTCCTCTTTTGTCAGGAGTTCAGGGTACATGTATGCTGCTATGAACTGGTTTGGTCTTATCGTCGGATCGTTTAAGCCGTCTTTAAGGTAATTGTCATCCCAGAAACTGTCTCTTATCTTGTCTCTTAAAATTTTTTCTATTTGAAGAAACTTTTCATTGCCAGTTAACCGCCTCGCCATTCGGTACATGTTAAGTAGCATCGCCTGGATCTCTATTCTTGCCCCTTTTCTTCCGTCATCTTTGAATAATGAATCCATCCAGGTCTCCTGTGGATTGTTAAATACCATGTAGTCTTTTACATGTGTTTCATTAAGCCGCATTATGCTTTCCATTAGCTTATCTTTTATGAATCCTCGTTCTTTGTTAGTGAAGATCTCCAATGATTCATCTATTCTCTTAAAAAGCCATCCTACGCTATCGGCGTTTCCGTTGCCGGGGTTGGAGATTAGATTAGGTATTCTTCCGTCGTCTATAATGTAGTTTAGGTCTCTTGAAAGTATTGTTTTTTTTATTTTTTTTTCTGTGTTCTTAAGTGAAATGAGTTCGTCGCGTGTCCATAACTGAAAAAACCAGGGTAATCCTGCTATGATTCCATCAGGTGATGTGAGCTGGTCGAGGGAATTTATGCAGCAGTTGTATGCCATCCAGGTTTCATCTGAACCACAGGTTTTCTTCGATATAATAGAGTTTATGTGTTTTTTTTGTGTTTTCTTAATCGTTCCTATGTTGTTGTAGATATAGGTTGATTCTTTGATTGCTGCATTTTTGTCTTCTGAAAACGAGATTATTAGCTTCTTTGATTTGATCCGTATTGCCTTATAGGCAGGCATCTCAAATGGCAGTGAATTTCTCTTTTGGTCTCTTTCATTGTAGACTGATATGAATTCATCTATCTTCTCGTATCCTGGTTTCTTTGACCTGATGGAGATGAAGAATTCGGTTTCGTATCTTTTGCATTTTATTATTATTGATTTGTCTTCTGTGAATATCTCGTAGGGGACAGGATTGGAGGTATCATATGATTTTCGGACATCCACAAAGAGGGTTATCCAGTCTTCTTTTTCTAGTTCGTATGCTATTGAATTATATCCGTAGGGAGTAAGGAAATATTCTATATTTTTTTGTGTGTGTCTTTGGATTGTATGGAATTTGTTTACTAATTTCTCTGGTTTTTGTTCTATTGTGATATCTGCAATAACCTTGTATAGGTTGGAGCCTGTTTGAAAGAATACGCCATTGTATCTGCTTTTTTTATCTGTTGAGAAGTATGCGTATCCATTGAGCTTGTTTCCGAGCAGGAATGATGTGTCTCGGTGTATTTCTTTGGAAACAGTTACATCACCGAGGGTGTGTAGAACTTGCATTCTTAGCGGTATACATTATTTGCAGCTAATTGATGTGCTTTCAGGTAGTTATGTACAAGTATCTCCCAGTCCACAAGTGTTGAGAGTCGGTGTGCAGCAACCTTGTTTTTCACTCGTTCTTGGGTTGTGAGTTTGGAGAACCAGTAGAGTACTTTATACAGGTTCTCAAGTTGTTTATCATTGCTCTCACTAAACATGTTAAGAATGGAAATTCCTGTATTTTCCATTGTAGTGTCTTGTATAAGGTATCTTCCAAAGCCGCTGAAATCGGTTGTAATGGATGCAACCCCGAGAGCTGCGGTTTCAATAGGCGTATAGCCCCATGGCTCATAGTATGAAGGGAATACACCTAGATGTGATCCACTAACTGCTTCAGTGTATGTCAAGTCTAGGAGACTATCCGCCCCTGTCAGATATATCGGATAAAATATGACTTTTACCGGGTCTTCTTTTTTGTTTGTTAGATTCTCTGCTTTTAGGCTTTGGATTATTTTATCATGTTCCTCATTTTCTAAGTCATGTGTGCACACTGGAGGGTTGCCTTGTTGCATGAAGTTGCGTAATTTTTTATTTGTTTGTTCTATGAATTTTTTGGAAAACAATCGTCTTTCGTTGATAGATTTGTGTGATATAATGCATGTGATCAGCTTCTTTTTTATTGTATGTAGGTCGTCGGTAACTGACTCCCATATATCATAGTAGTATGCGCGTGCCTTGGAGATGCGAGGTTTGATCCGTATCGCAGGTCCTGGAACCCAGAAAAAGACCACAATGTGTTTCTTTGATTTCTCGCTTTTAAGTTTTTCATTGAGTTTGCCCAGAGACTTGATGAATATATCCATTCCTTTGTTATGGAATTCATATCTTCCGGATAGGAAGTAGATGAGTGTGTTGTCAAGGTCTATAGGATAGTATGGGAAAAAATAGTAGTGTAAGAATGTTTTTATCTTGTTTTTATAGAGCCTGTGTTTTATGGCTACTTCATCAAGATCAGGGTGGTCTTTAATATCTATCCCATTAAACAGCAGCACATCGGGTTTCTTTTTTAGAAAGTATTCTGCTTCTAGCCCGGTTATCTCGCTTACTGTGGTAAATGTATCGCATACCTGGGCTGATACCCTTTCAACCTGGTGTTTGGCTTCTATATCATAATGCTTTGCTTCTTTCTCTGGATCTATAGTTTCAAGGATATGGTATAGATCAATGCTTTTGCTTGCAAGTGTCCGCCCTAGCACGGTTGCGTGTGTAGTGAATACAGTGCCTACCTTGACATTATTCATTTTAAGGTAGAGTAAAGCTCCGCAGCTCAGCCATTCGTGGAATTGCGCTATTATTTTTTCCTTTTTATATATCTTGGATATTTCCTCAAGGAGCCTTCCGACTGCGTGTCCCCAGAGTATGGGTTCATCAAAGTCATGGAAAGGAGTTCCAAGTGATTCTATCCCGTATTTTTCCCAGAGCCGGGTTTTTATTTCATTGTTTTTGTAGGTGTATCCAGTGTAGTCTATAAGTATTGTGTTGGGTTTGTCATTTATCAGCCAGTTGCCGTAGTGGCAGACTATTCCTTCATTATGTAGTTTTTCAAAGATGTTTTGCAGTTTTTCTGAGGGAACCCTCTCCTGGAATTCAGAAACTGCATTCTCTGGAAAATAGGGTCCTATGAGACAGTAGTTTTCCTTGTAGTATCTGACAAGATAAGGGGCTTTTGACGTTATAACGGTATGTATCCCTCCAACCTTGTTGCAAACCTCCCAGCTGACTTCGAAAAGGTGGTTTCTTTCTTTGCTCATCTTTTAAGTTGGGTTATCCTCCGCTCAACCTTTTTTATCATGCTTGCTTTACTTGAATTTTTTATGTTTTTTGCAAGGGTTTTATCTCCAATAACATCCCCTATCCAGTTATAGAAGTCGTTTTTGTTCTCATTTACATGATAGAAAAAAGTGTCGTCACTCATGTTGCTCAGTACAAGAGGCACTTCAGGTAGGTTTCTTAGTATCCAGCCATTGTTCACCCAGAAGCATTTATCATTTTGTACGTCACTTAGAAACTGTGTTGCATTTTTAACGGCCCTCGTTGTTGTCTTTTTTGTTGTCTTTCTTGTTGTCTTTTTTGTTTTTTTCTTAGTTGTTCTTGCCATTTGTTTTACCTCTTTTTTTAGCAGTATATCGGCGCTTTATTTAATCTCATCTTAAGGTCCGTAAGAACGTTTGTAAATGCGATAAATGAGTCATGTGGTCGGTCGTAGGCATTAAAATATTTGTGCACATCACCGTCATTAAACCATTTAGTGCACATATAATAGAAGTGGTCTGTCGTTTGCAGTTTCCGCCAGTCGGCTAAAAGGTTTTTGTCTCTGCTTTTCTTCACCTTATCCTCTAGTTCATACAGTTTCGAGATGGAAGTTGTCTGCATTGAATTGCTTAGCCATGCAGATAGGTCTCGTTCAACATCGGCCCAGGAAACGATGTCTCTCATATCTACTTCATCGACGGGTTCATATGAGTCTATCACTTCAGAGGGTGTCTTAAAGTCGTTGTCGGGATTTTTTAGTATTTCATCTGGCAGGTGGCGCATGAAGTTGAATATGCCGGTATCTTCCCACTGGTGTTCTCCAAAGGTTTCGTAGTCCATAAACAAATTGATTATGTTACCGTTTCCGTTCACTGCATTGATCCAGGTTGCGAATTTGTCTGCTGTGAGCGGCCATCCCTCCCATCCTTTTTCAGAGAACCTGAAGGCTATGTCGTCTGAGAGCCGGTAATTTTTTAGTAATAGTTTCATATTTTCTGCCATCTTTGCCTTGTATAAAAAATTGGGGCTTCTCCATCCGAGGATGTGGTCTGCGCCCTCGGCTATTATGCCTTCGTAGCCCATTTTTTCTGCAAGGTAGGCTATCCGGTTGTTGTAAACCAGCTCGGTGTTTCTGAAAACCCTGGGTTTATAGCCGAAAAGATCCTTCATCTTTTTCTTATGAAGCCTAACCTGTTCCCGAAACTCTTTTTCAGAATATAATTTGGCAAGCGAATGATAGTATGTTTCTTCAAGAAGCTCTACGCATCCAGTATCAACAAGACGTTGGAAGCTTTCGAGTACCTTTGGATTATATTCTTCAAATTGATCCAATACAACCCCGGTAAGACTGTAGCTGACCTTGAATTTGCCATCGGTTTTATGTATTAGGTCGAGGATTAGATCATTTGCAGGGAGATAGCATTTTCTACTCACCTTGTTTAGGATCTCCCTGTTCTTATCGTCATCAAAATAGTTTGTATGTTTGCCTATGTCAAATATTGAGTATCTCTTCATCCGATATGGTTGATGCACTTGGAAATAGAAGCAGACTGACACCATTTTAACATCGCATTAATACTTTCTTGTATAATTCTACACACTTGTTTGCTGACCTGTCCCAGTTGAGGAGTTTTACCTCTTTTAACCCTTCTTCTGAAAGATGGTTTCTAAACTCGGGATTATGGAGGATGGATAATATCTTTGTTGTCATCAAATCAACGTCCCAGAAGTCTACGATAAGACAGTTTTTCAGGATCTCTGATACGCCTGATTGTTTTGAAATGACGACAGGTGTGCTATTTTTCATAGCCTCAAGGGGTGTGATGCCAAATGGCTCGGATATGGAACTCATGACGTACACATCTGCCATCCTGTAGGCTCGGTCAACATCTTCTCCGTTGAGAAAATCAGAAAAAAGTACCTTATCACCTATTCCAAGGTTTGCGGATTCTTCAATAATTTGGTTGGACATATCTCCGCTACCGACCATAACAAATCTTACGCTGTCATCTATCTCTGAGATCCTCTTTGCAATCCTAAGGAAGTGGTCTGGCCCTTTTTGTATAGTCATTCTCCCGAGAAAGAGAACGATTTTGTGATGGTCTTTTATCTTGAATTGTTCAGATATCCTGCTTTCTTCAAAGTCTATTGCATTGTGTACAATGTAGATCTTTTCTGGGTCAATACCGTAGTGTTTTATAATAATGTTTTTTGTGTATTCGCTTACAGTTATCACGTAGTCTGCAAGATGCATTCCTTCTCTTTCGATATCGTATATGTACTGGTTTGGATGTCCTGCGGTTCTGTCGAATTCTGTTGCATGGATGTGGGTGATTAAGGGAGTATTCAGGCCCCTTAGTTCTGCTATCTTCTTTGCAGTTATGCCAGCAGGGAACGTAAGCCAGTCATGGCAGTGGATGATATCAAAGTCTTCTAGTAGTGCGATATTTTTTGCATGGATTGAATAACGCTTTATCTCGGAGAACAGGTCTGATCCATATAGGTCTTCGGATGCGTCTGGAATCTGGATTTTATGTGTGGACTGGTCTATTCGGGATCTTTCTCTTATGTAAGCCGGTGAGGTTAGATAGGGCTTAAGTATGGAGTCGACTATCTTAAAGCGTATTCTTTTTTTTTCTTTGTTTTCTTTGTCATATTTTTCCGCTGATAGTATCTGCATATAGTCTCCTTCAAGGGTTCCGTATATCTTCGGCAGAACAAAGAGTATCTCGGTGCCTTGTCGTGCGAGACCTCTTGTCAGGCCTTGGCATGCTACACCTAATCCTCCACTATTAAATGGTGGGAACTCCCATCCAAACATTAACACCTTTATATTTTTATTGTTATCACACATCTTATTGGAAAAACCCAGCATAATTAAGGATAAAATTATCGTAAGAAAACACTTTTTTTAACCAATCGAAATTAAACCCTCTTGATTATTATTTATTGAAATAGAATATAAAAAGAATGCTGCAAAAATTTGTATAGATTGTATGGATATATTAAGCATATATTAAACGTTTTTATGTAGTTCATAGAATCCAATATATACTAGAGCATAATCAAATATTGAGTTCTAATTAAAATGATAATATATTACAGAATCTGTATAAGATTTTACCGTTATTTAAGAGGATGTTCCAAAGGATGGTTAACGAAATCATACACATGATATATTCATACAACATCAATGTTATTTATACATTATATCAAAAATAATTAAATAAACATACAAAAATTATATTTTATATGATTATAATATACAATATCAAAAAATATACTGACAAAACATATAGAGTTTTTCATCCAGAGTGTACAACTAAAAAAATTATTTCTAAACGTAACCCAATAACAATAGAACTATGAACATTGTTTAAACAACACTAAAAATTTAATAATCTATGCCTTCCCTAGACACCATACCCCTCTCAAAAGGGTGCCTTATGTAAACCATCTCCATAGCAAGATCAGCTATCTCTATGAACTCCTCCGGCGCCCTGCGACCCGTCAACACCGCAGTCATGTCCCAGGGAATCTCTGTTAGGAAATCTAAAACCTCATCCAGTTTAAGCAGACCAACTGCCACAGCAAGATTTATTTCATCCAGGATAAGAACATCAGGTTTCTTTTTAATTGTCTCTCTTGCAAATGAAAACCCCTTCTCCGCCAATATAAAATCAATTTCCTCGGGATTTTCCAGATCTACAAAATCCACTTTGCCGAACTGATGGATCTCGAATTCAGGGGAAAGCCTTCTGGCTGCACGGTACTCCCCAGTATCGGTTCTGCCTTTCATGAATTGTATCATAATAACCTTCCTGCCGTGGCCAATGGATCTTAAAGCAAGCCCTAGGGCAGTCAGGGTTTTTCCCTCTCCGTCGCCAGTATAAACATGAATCATTTTTCTATTTTGTTGAGCATGTCACGCATCCAATGTCAAGCACTTGTTCACATCTGCTCTGATATCTATAAGCTGTAATTCCCTTGCAACCAAGCCTGTAAGCTGAAAGAAACGCCTCTTTTATATCCTCTTGCATCGCACGTTCAGGGAAGTTTATTGTCTTTGAGATGGAGTTATCAACGTGTTTTTGGAATGCTGCTTGCATTTGTATATGCCATTTTGGCATTATCTCGTGAGCTGTTACAAAAACATGTTTGATCTCGTCAGGTATCTTATCTATTCCCTGGACAGATCCATGTGAAATAATCTCTCTTATAAGCTTCTTGCTATAGGATCCTTTCTCTCTTAGAATTTTCTCAAAAACTGGATTAATCTCTGTAAGCTTTGTTCCAAGAACATTGCGTACATAGGATAGCGCAAAAAGGGGCTCAATCCCAGGAGAACAGTTTGCAATTATGCTTATGCTTCCGGTAGGGGCTATTGCTGTGGTGGTTGCATTCCTCTGCTTTATTTTTCCATAAAATATGCTATTCTCGAAGTTAGGAAAAACCCCTCGCCGCTCGGAAAGATCCAGTGATGCCTTCTTTGATCTCTTTTTTATAAAATTCATCAGTTTATCTGCAGTATTTACTCCCTCTTTTGAATTATAGGGTATCCCTAAACAAACCAGTAGATCAGCAAACCCCATAACACCTAAACCTATCTTCCTGTTGTTTTTCGTCGCCTCCTCAATCATAGGTGAAGGATAACAGTTTACATCAATGACATTATCAAGGAAATGTATTGCAAGGTCAACTACTCTGCCGAGTTTATCCCAGTCTATTCTCTTTTGTGTAATCATCTTTGAGAGATTTATCGAACCAAGGTTGCAGCTTTCATAGGGCAGCAGCGGAACCTCGGCGCACGGATTCGTAGCCTCTATATCACCTAAGGAAGGTGTGGGATTATATCTGTTTATCGTATCTAGGAAAACAAGTCCAGGTTCGCCGTTCTTCCAGTTCATCTCAACTATCAGATCAAATAATTTTTTCGCATCTATCCTGTCTGTGATCTTACCGTTCCGGGGGTTTATCAGATCATATTTTCCAGCTCTGAGAGCAGCCTCCATGAAATCGTCTGTAACCCCGACAGAGATGTTAAAGTTCCGTAGCTCATCTTCCTGTTCTTTTGCTGTAATAAATTCCTTGATATCAGGGTGGTCAACCCGTAAGATACCCATGTTTGCACCCCTGCGTTTTCCGCCTTGGAGTATGGCATCTGTTGCAGTATTAAAAATCCGCATAAAGGATACAGGCCCTGACGCAGCTCCGCCTGTGGATTCTATAACATCATTTCTTGGTCGGAGCCTTGAAAAAGAAAACCCGGTTCCTCCGCCGCTCTGGTGGATTAATGCTGCGTTCTTCACCGCATCAAAGATGCTCTCAAGTGAGTCCTCAACCAGAAGAACAAAGCATGCAGACAGTTGACGTGTACCGGTTCCTGCATTCATAAGCGTCGGTGAATTCGGCAGAAACTCTAATGCAGTCATTGAATCATAGAAATCTTTTTCTGTTTTTTTTATATCAGAATTTTTGTCATAGAATGTATCTGCCAGAGCAACTGATTTCGCAACACGTCTAAACATTTCCCCACAGCTTTCAACTACTCGCCCGCATTCATCCTTCCGCAGGTATCTTTCTTTAAGAACCTTTATCGCGTTCACAGAAAGTTTAATTTGATTAGATTTCATAGATTTCTGCCGACATATCAGCTGAGTTAAGTAACGCTACAGTCTTCCTCCCAGTAATATAACCGCACGTCTCGCCAGGGTTTACGAGAAAGGTCGCACCTATCTTTGATATTTCTGCTATGTGTGAGTGTCCTCTGACAACTAGATCATATCTTCTGCTTTCCGCTAGTGCATAAACTATTTCCTCATAGGTTCCATGGTATACACAGATCCTGAGTTGGCCATGTTCCAGGGAGATTATGTCTTCTAATTGTGTGCCCATCACAGAAAATTTTTCGTTTAATGTCTTTTTTTCTCCGTCGTTGTTCCCAAAAACGCATATAAAGTCGCAATCCAGTTTCCTGAATTCTTTAACTGTGAACGGTGAAATAATATCTCCTGCATGAAGCACAATACTTGTATCCTTTGAATTAAAGAACTCAACTGCTTTTCTTATTCCATCAAGGTTGTCGTGGGAGTCAGACATTATGCCAATCATTTCTCTGCCACCTCCAGTATAATTGATCCTTTATTGTCTACGTCAATGAATTTAACGCCATTGAAGCTTTTATCTTTAACCTGTTCCCTGATCTTTGACCAACTGGTATCTTTCTGTCTCTCTTGTGCTATAACCTTAAGTATTTTCTCAAGGGTCTGGAATCTTTGATATATCTGGTCCCCTATTTCGTGGTATTCCTCAGCCTTCTTTTCTAGTTTAGTGATGGTTTCCTTCTGGTTCTCCTCGATCTTTTTTATCTTTTCTATCTTCTTTTTGATCTTTGTTTCTTGTTCGCGTTTCAATGTCTTGAATGCTCCCTCGCTAAAGTATGTATCAACCGCCTCAGTTAACGTAGAAAATGTTTTTTTCCCATAATTTTTGTATATGTCCAGAGGGAAGGGTAGGACATCAAGGTATCTGTCTTCGTCATCTAAAATAATTAACGGCTCGGATCTTTCCTCTCTGATATAGGTAAGAAGTCGGTCAGTTTCGGTAAATAGGTGCATTATTCCATCATCTGTCAGCTGATTGGGTTTTTGGTCCTTGGTTATGTTTGATCTAAAGCAGACTTCTTCAGCGTATGCTCCACCTAAACCAATATCTGTTGCAAGGGTTGATGCCAGGTTTTTCTCTGACTCTTTTAGGGTTGTGCTAAAATAGCTGAAATCAACCTCAAGAGGGTTTCGTCCCCCTGGAGGGTACTCGTAGAGTTGTCCCACACCAAGTCGCCGATCCTTCCACTTCTGCCATTCAAGTAATCCGATTATCTTTTTTTCTGTGTCACATAAGATGATGTTGCCTTTACTGAATAATTCCATTACCAGAACATATTGGTTTTCAGCTGCATCTAGCCTGAATTTGATTATTCTGTCGAATTTGTGTTGCTCAACTGAGGTTATCCAGGAGCCTTTCAAATGTTTTCTTAGCTGCATTGCAAAAGATGATGGATTGGTTGGAGTCTTTCGGGGATATTGTGTAAGACAGATATAGTTTGGGGCTGCGATGAGCTCTGATTGGCCGTCTTCTTTAACCCTAAGTTTTATTTTGAGCTCTCTTGCAGATATCTGGTATATTTTGTCTATTCGTGCAGAACTCAGTTTCGTGTTTAATTCTTTGGCAAGAAAATATACGTCAATGGATGTTAGATTATTTTTCATCATTTAAGAGATCTCAGGAGAATTGTTTTCTGCATATGTAGTCTGTTTTCTGCCTGATCCCATACTATTGATTTCTCGCTGTCGATGACGTCGTTTGTTATCTCTAGTCCCCTGTGCGCCGGAAGACAGTGCATTATTTTGCAGTCTTCGTCTGCAAACTCAACTATCTCTTTGTTTAGCTGGTATCTGCTGAATGCATTAAGTCTATCCGCTTCCTCGGACTCTCGGCCCATACTAACCCAGACATCAGTATACAGAAAATCCGCATCCTTAGCCGCTTCCCCTGGATCGTTTATGATCCGGATCTCTGATCCGGTTTCCTTTGATATCTCCTCTGCCTTTCTGACGAAGACGTCTGCTGGACTGTATCCTTTAGGTGATGCCACAGTAAGGTTTACACCAGTCATCGCACATCCCAGGAGCAGGGAATTGCATACGTTGTTGCCGTCTCCAATGTAGGTTAAACGCACACCATCAAGCTTCTCTTTAATCTCGTAGATAGTATATAGATCTGAAATAATCTGGCAGGGATGTTCTATGTCAGATAAGCCATTGATTACAGGTATTGTTGCGTTTTGGGCAAGTTCTCTGATTGTCTCATGTTTCCTTACCCTTGCAATAATACAGTCAGCGTATCTGCTCAGCACCCTTGCACTATCGCCTATTGTCTCTCCGCGCCCAAGCTGTGTCACATTTTCATTTAAATCTATTGCATTTCCTCCAAGTTGGAGTATCGCGGTTTCAAAAGATATTCTTGTTCTTGTAGACGGTTTCTCAAAAAGCATAAGCATGACCTTGCCTTTTAATCTATCAAGGTATTTCCCGGGTCTCTTTTTTATATCCTCGGTTTCCAGTATAAGTGATTTGAGTCCCGGGATGGATAGATCATTCATAGAAAGTAGATGCATTTTTTTTTTGAAACGATATATTTTTGTAATTGAATAAATAAATATGGAAAAGATAGTAGATAAAGTATATGAAGACATAAAAAGCATGCGCATTAGGGGAGCTCTAGATATTGCAATCGCTGCAGCAGAAACATTGGGTAAGGTTGTCTTATCAGATTTAGAGGATATAACGGATGCAGGTGAATTCATTGATGAACTATATTCTGCAGGAGAGAAGCTGAAGTCTGCTAGACCCTCAGCCGTATCTCTTCCAAATGCTGTTAATTATATTATGTACTCAGCTAGGAAGAATATAAACCTGGAATTAGGTGACCTTAAAAAGAAGCTTTCAGAGGAGATATGCAGGTTTGTTGAAGAGCAGAATAATGCACTTGAAACGATTGCAGAGATTGGTTCGCGCCTTATTGAAGACGGTGATGTGGTGATGACTCACTGCAACTCTGACACAGTTGTTTTATTGTTGAAACGCGCGTGGGATGAAGGTAAAAAAATAGAGGTTTTCTGTACAGAAACAAGACCCAGGTATCAGGGTCATCTGACGGCAAAGGAGTTATCAGAACATGGGATTCCCACAACAATGAGTGTGGATTCTGCAGCCCATCTTTTTATGAGGGAAATGAAGGTCGATAAAGTCATTGTTGGATCAGATACAGTATACGCTAATGGTGACGCAATCAATAAGATAGGTACATCACAGATAGCCATCTGTGCCAAGGACATGAACATCGACTTTATTGTTGCCACTGAATCACTGAAATTTTGTCCGCAATCACTTCTCGGTTCAAGGGTTGATATAGAATACCGCAGCCCATCCGAGATCATTGACGTAGGGAAATTGCCAAATGTAAAGATCCTAAACCCTGCGTTTGATGTAACAGCTGCAGACTACATCAGTGTTTTCATAACAGAATTCGGTGTGATTCCGCCTGAAGCCATCTATCATCTTCTAAGAGAGAAATTTGGGTGGGAATTC
>JAUWTD010000041.1 GCA_030609775.1 Candidatus Altarchaeota archaeon | reverse complement strand
TGATACTGAATTCAGTATGGGGCTGGTTTCATCCTCTAATGTTCCGCCTTCATCGATTTTCATGCCAAAGGGTATAGTGATCTGGTTAGCAGCTGAGGTGCCGCCGCCTGCTATGAATAGACCTTTTCCGTCTTGCATTACGAACTCGAATACTGCTGCAAGCTCATCTGCCTCCAATGACGTGTCTAGGTTTGCTATAACTAACACATCAGGGTTATGGCTTCTTAATGCCTCTCTAGTTAATGGAATCTCTATTCTTGAAACAGAGTATCCTTTCCCTACAAGTGTCTCTTCAAAGACGGAGTAACCAGTTCCTATCCTATATTTTGAATTGACCTTTCCAGTCTCATAGAATAAGATGTTAGTTGCTGCTGAACATATCCCTGAACTGGTAATGACTAAAAAAGATACCATTATCACAAATAGAATCCTATTATTCTGCTTCATTTTTAATCTAAAATCTATTTTACTATTCCCTACTCTATTTCTTTTTTCTATCTTAAATATGTATAGCATCTTTTTAATATATTTGTTGTTATTGTTCTATGTTTTTAGGTGTTGGTTTTATGTTTTTAGGTGTTGGTTTTATGTTTTTAGGTGCTGGTTTATGTTAATTAATTCCATGTGACTGGCTGCTTTTGATATTTATTATAAGCCGGTTCTCTCTTCAGATTTTTAGGTATTTGGTTTTCATGCCATCAGAATACACATAGTTCCATGTTAACATCATCTAGGTGAAGTACTCCAATCTTTCTTTGGGATAACTGGCCTATGTTAACAACAGTTGTTTTTCCTAATACATCCCTGCAGCCTCCGGATTCGTGGATATGTGAACACAGAAAGACTGTTGGCTGAAACTTATCTATAATCTTTCTCATAGCGGTGCTTCCAACATGGTCTCCTGAACCGCAGACATCACAGTTTGTATTATATGGTGGATTATGGGCTACAACTACTTTTTTTTCGGTTTTAACCCCCTCAAGAAGGTTTTCAAGTTTTTTATATATGTCCTCCTCACTCATCTCAAAAGGGGTATCAAATGGTGTTGGCGCAGACCCGCCTAGGCCAACTAATGTCACATCCTCTAAAATAACGCTCTTTTCATGTAGGTTTACGTTATATTCCTCAAGTAACTCTACAGTCTCAGGTGGATCACAGTTTCCTGGGATAGCAAGCACGTTGAAATCACCTAATGTATCAAGCATAAATCTAATCTCATCAATGCTCTTTTTTGTATCCTTGAAGGTGGAATGCCCTGGGAAATCTCCAAGGATAAGTATGTTCTTGAAGCCGCAAGCTTCAGCATATGTCTTCAGCAGGGTCACAGCTTCCCTGTCTCCGTGCATATCTGCAATGCATAACATATCCATGATATTCATGGATAATATATTGGGGTATACCTAGATTAATTAAACTAAAATGAGTTCATTTACCTTTCTTGGAACAGGGGGCGGAAGATTTGTTCTACTCAACCAGAGAAGATACTTTGGAGGAATATGGCTTGATCTGGGTGTGGGTGTAAATATGATTATTGATCCTGGTCCCGGATCCTTGATCAGGGCTCTGCAATTCAAAAAGAAACCAAGGAATCTGGATGCTGTTTTTGTATCACATAAGCATATAGACCACTATAATGACGCAGAGATTATGATAGAGGCTATGACCGAAGGCACAAAAAAGATGGGGGGGATTCTTGCAATAAACAAACACGCATTAGAATATATCTCAGAATATCATAGAAAGGCAGTTAATGTAATTGTTCCTCAGGCAGGAGACACGTTTAGTGTAGGTGATGTAAAGGTTAAGGCCCTGCCAACATTCGAGCATGTAGATGGAATCGGGTTTAGGTTCTCTACACCTGAAGGAAAGCTAACCTATTCGTCGGATACTGGTTACTCTGAAAAATTAATCAAAAACTATCGAAATTCAAGGGTTCTTGTATTGAATGTGACTATTCCTCGCTCCAGGAGGCTGAAAACCCACTTGAATACTGTTGATGCGGTTAAGATAATAAGTGACGTGAAACCGAAACTTGCCATAATTCAACACTTTGGTATGATGATGCTTAATGCAGACCCTGAAAAAGAAGCAGACTACATTAGACGAGAAACAGGCGTTAAAACGATTGCGGCAAGAGATGGAATGACCATCGATATGGCTACTCTTGATGTGACTACTCTCGCATCCGGGGAAACAGGAAAACAACTGAAACTATGAGTCTTCTATTTTCAAAACTTTTAATTGTTTTCTGGTAACTGAAACGAAATCCCTAACCGCCCTTGATTTGATCTTTTTGAGTCTCCAATCCGTAAGTTCTTTATCAGAAAGTGAAGAGGATTTGAACTGATAAACCCATTTCCTCCCCTTTACTAGAATTAAAACACCTACACTAAAGAACATAAGCGGCAGGATAAAACCCCCTTGAACAAACAGGTGGCTTAACGCAATTGTTGTTAGCATACTCGCACCAAAAAAAAACATAGCACCAATTATGCTAACTACACTAGGAGTCCATATCCTAGCGAGCTGAATATCATATATGTCTGAGTAATCCAAAAATGAATAAGACTGCCTCTCCCTGATCACACCAACGCTTGTCGCATAAAAGTTTACATGGTTGTCTGTACATGTCGTCAGGATATAGTCTTCTTCAGGCAGGGCTCTTATCATCCTCCAGACGTTTATTGGAAGGATTTGGTTCAGGTATCTTTCATCGCCTTTGATTAGTTTTATTCCATTAATGAATATATTATCAAACACTGCACCACAATCCTCACACACGGCGTGTATTTCTTTTCCTGTTTGTTTTCTGTTTAATGTATTATTTCCCTTGCACAGGGGGCAACCTCCTCCAAACTGGACGTTAAATGTCTTCTTCTGCACATCACTGATGTCAATAGACAATTGATCAAAAAAACCCATTCTATCTAGATAATATACGTTCTTATATCGTATAAATTCAAGCATTACCTAGGTGACTCTTCCTATATAATCTATAGAAATATGTTATGAATGCTGCAAGGAAACATATAGTGCAGGATAGATATATTATAGAAGCCGAAAGCATGCCGTAGAGTGGATTAACCTCTGAGGGATAGAACGGCAGGATATCTGTATACAATGGAGCATCCATAAGTATGTGGAAATAAATGCCGAATAGGGATGTGAACAAAATTTTTTTAAAAGATGAATTCTGTTTTAGTTTAAATACGTCCATGATCCTGCATGTATATCCTCTTATGGAAAACATAGTCACTGCAACAAATATGCCTATGATAGATCCGCCTAGGTAGGTGTGAAAGAAACCATGCAATGGAATAGTTGGTTGAAATAGGAGGATGTAGAGAGACTCTATGTCAACAATAACGCTTGATACAATTAAGGCGGGCAGATCAAGCAAAGGAAACATCAACAATCCAATGAGCAACGCGGGCCCCCAGTGAAAAGGTGTGAATGGCATTTTGGTGGAATGTGGAATCATTCAACGGTTACGGATTTTGCAAGGTTTCTTGGTTTATCTGGGTTAAGCCCTCTAGATGTTGCCATATGGTATGCAAACAGGTGTAATGGCACGATATATAGGATGGGTGAAAGCATTGGATCGGTGACTGGTGTCTCTATTTTGCAGTTTTCGCCTACGGTGATAATTGTTGCATTCCTTGACCTGGCCTCTTGTATGTTGCTGTCCATCTTTTCCATCAGGTCGTCATTAGGGTTTATTGCAACGACTGGCACACCTGCTTCAAGTAAGGCAATTGGTCCATGTTTTAGTTCGCCTGCCGGGTAAGCTTCGGCGTGAACATAAGACACCTCTTTGATCTTGAGGGCGCCTTCGAGTGCAGTTGGATAATTCAGTCTCCTGCCTATATACAAGAAAATATTTTTTTCAGACAAGATTTCTGCAAGCTCTTTGATTTTATCTTCTCTGCTTAAGATCTGCCTTATCTTATCCGGCAGACTATGCATGTCATCAATGATTTCGTTGAGATAATCCCCTTGTATCCTGCCTAATTCTTTTGCAAGATAAATGCTGAGAAGTGTTATCGATGTCAGCTGTCCGACATATGCTTTAGTTGATGCTACAGCAATCTCGGGACCTGAGTGAGTGTAGATTACATTATCTGAAACCCGTGTAAGGCTTGATCCTACAACATTCACTATGCTGAGGATATATGCTCCCCGGTTTCTCGCAGCCTTAACTGATGCGAGTGTATCAGAGGTCTCACCTGACTGGGAGACAGCTATTATTGCACAGTTTTCATCTACAGTGTTTACTGTAGAATATCTAAACTCGGAACTTAGAACGAGCTCTGAGGGTATTGAAAACCGCTCTAAAAGATATTTGCCAACAAGACCTGCATATGATGCAGTTCCGCAACCCAAAAAATATATTCTCTGATATTTCTTTAGTTTCTTTGCTACATACTCAACATCGTGGAGGGTCTTCATCGCATCTTCTACTGCAGTGGGTTCCTCAAATATCTCTTTTAGCATAAAATGTGGATAACCTTCTTTTTCTGCCCGTGTGATGTCCCACTGGATTTCATGGATATCTCTTGTTATTTCATTTCCTGTTTGGATGTCTTTTAGTATAACCTGATCCTTTGATACTATACCATAATCGAAGTCGTCCAGGATCAGGATCTTCTTGGTATAAGGCAAAACTGCCGGAGCATCAGATGCTATGAAATTCTCTCCATCCCCTAAACCGACTATAAGTGGACTATCTTTTCTTGCTATCAGGATCCTATCTGGTTCATTCTTTGATATGGCTGCAATAGCGAAGCTGCCCCGGAGTTTATCTAGTGAATTCCTGAAAGCTTCCTCGAAGCTGCCAGCATATAACTCCTCTATGAGGTGAGGTATTACTTCAGTATCTGTATCAGATTCAAATCTATGTCCTTTATCTATTAGTTCAGCCTTAAGATCCCTGTAGTTTTCAATGATGCCATTGTGGGCTACAACAAAGCTTCCTGTGCAATCAACGTGAGGGTGGGCGTTGCTTTTGGAGGGTTCTCCATGGGTCGCCCACCTTGTATGTGCAATACCTACTTTTGAGTGAATCTGTTTGCGATCGGGTTTATCCATAACCTCGCTGACAACTCCACGATCCTTGTATACTATTACTGAATTATCTGATATACATGCTATGCCTGCAGAATCATATCCTCTGTACTCCAGGCGCTTGAGCATTTCAACAAGAATCTCAGGGGTGTTTTTATCTCCAATATAGCCTGCAATTCCACACATCTTTTAAAATAGAAAAATATTTTTTTTAGCCTTTCAGTTTCATGATAGCCTCTGCAAGATCTCCATTAGACTCTTTAAGTGCTTCTTTTGCATCCTCTTTGCTGACATCTGCCTGCTCTGCGACCATCTCAATGTCTTCATCATTTATTTCCACGTTCTCCTCTTTTATATCCTGGATCTTGACTGTCCCTCCTGTTATGGTGAACATCTCTTTTCCGCTCATCACCATCTTCACCACCTCCGGACCTTCGATAACAATCTCTCTGTCTGCTTCAAAGATTACTACTGCGGTTGCATCTATCTCCTCTGTTTTGATCCCCATTTGCTTCATCATTTGCTTCATCTGTCTAGGATTTAGTCCACCTGGAAACATATTACCACCATTCTATCTTATTCTTTGTTTTTGAATGCTTAAAAGTTATTATGGTGCGGTCATTCATAGCAATTCCATGCCAAGGTAAATTAAGGAACAGATTAATTGACGCACAGAAAAAAATAAGTGGATTGGGTCGGATGAAGCTTGTTGAACCAGAAAATATCCATATGACCTTAAAGTTTCTTGGTGATGTCAATAGAGCTCAACTTGATGATATAAGCAGTGCACTGGATTTTATTTCAGATAAGAAGGGGTTTATCATATCCTTGAAGGGTGTTTGCGCCTTCCCAAGCCAAAACTATGTAAGAGTGATCTGGGTAGGGGTAAAAGAGGGACGGGATAAAATAGTGCATATCCACGAGGAAATCGATAATAAACTAACTTTACATGGATTCAAAAAAGATCGTAGATTCCATCCTCATTTCACCCTTGCCCGGGTGAATTCAGTAGATGCGGATAATACGGATAATGCGGATAATACAGCTAATAAGGGTAAACTCAGGGATTTTTTGCAAGATAACTCTTCAATAGAATTAGGCTCTTTTAAGGTAACAGAAATAGATCTGATTGAGAGCAGATTAAGTCCGTCAGGTCCTAGATATACTATACTTGACAGCATAGCCTTTAAATAACATGGCTTCCTCCACGAAATTAGGTCAAGTAAAAGGGTTTACGGAGGGTTTCTATGGGCTATGCGCATATTTGATGGGACTAGAAGAATTTTTTCATGAGATATTCTGCCTATGTCTCCATCTATCTCGATGCATACATCCCTAAGTTTTTTCACTACGTCTCTTAAAAGCATCTTATTGGGGATAAGTTGTTTCACATTCAGGACAACCATATTGCCCTTTCCAAGCTCCTTTATCACATCATCAAGATTCCCTTCTTCTTCAAGGTCTATGGGTTTGACGTAGGTTATATCCTCTCTCTCAATTATCTTTCCTTCACGAATGCTCATCTCATTTAAGTAATCTTCTATGTCCACATTCTCTTGTAAAGGTTCTTTACGGCGTAAAAATTTCTTAAAAGGCATTTTTAATTCAATATAAATTAGGTTTTATTTAATAATAAACGTTATTATAAAAATCTATTTTTTTTTAGGTTGTATTAATTGTCTATCATTTTTTTATGTTTTGTTTTTTAATCTCTTATATTTTAGTTATTAATTCTCCTATCATAAAAATTTGGATAAAATGATTGAGGACTTATTTAGAAATGAGGTAGGTGATAGGAAAATCTTTAGGGATAAATCTATTCTCTCTGCGCATTATGTGCCACATGAGCTGCCTCATAGAGACGGGGAAATAAAAGGAGTTACTCAAGTCATAGGTCCTGCGTTGAGGAACGAAAAACCAAGCAATCTCTTTATTTATGGAGGTCCGGGTACAGGGAAAACCTGCGTTGTCAGATATGTAGTCCGTAAAATGCAGGAATTTTTAGATAAACCTGAGATGGTAGGTAAAGACATCATCGTAAAAGTTGCTTATATGAACTGTAAGATACGGAACAGCAAATATCAGGTTCTTCTTAAGACTCTTGAAGATAACACACTAAATGATGGGAAACTGAAGTATGCTCCCTTGGAGGGTCGCTCTGAGCCAAGCTTGAAGGGCATGGATCCTGCAAACCTCTATGATCGGCTTTTTAAGGTGGTTGAAAATAATGGTATAAATCTGATCCTGATCCTGGATGAGATTGATATGGTCAAAAAAGGTTTAAATGACCTCACATACATACTAACCCGGATCAACGATGAACTCAGTTCAGGTAGTGTGTCAATTATAGGCATATCAAACGACAGAAGGGTTAAAAGCCGGCTGGATCCGAGGAGTAAGAGCACGCTATGTGAGGAAGAGATGATATTCTCTCATTATAATGCAGTGCAGTTGGAAACAATCCTCAGGCAAAGAGTAGATAAAGGCTTTCAGCCGGCATCGATAGATGACTCCATAATACGGATGATTGCGGCGTTCGCAGCACAGGACGGTGACGCAAGATATGCATTGAAGCTGCTTAAAAAGGCCGGTGAAATGTCTCAGAATGACGACAAGACTGTAGTTGAGATGAGTGATGTAGAGCGGGCAAGAGACCTGGTAGAAAAAGACATAATGGCTGAATCAATAGGATTACTGCCCGAACACCAGCAGATAACCATCTACTCGATTGCATGCCTTGCCTCAGATGGTGGAATATACCGTAGGCTGCCTGGAAAAGGTAACGGCGACCTCTTGACCGGGGAAGTATATGAAATATATGAAACAAACTGTAAGGCACTTAACAGGAATCCAAGAACAATGAGGCAGTTCTCAGCGTATCTGAACGAATTAGAGATGCTTGGATTGATAGCGATGAGATTATCTGGAAAAGGCGTTAGAGGAACTACTCGGCTTATCAGATTAGGGTATCCCCCGGATGAAATCAAAAAAATAGTAATGAAAAGCCTGGGATTAACCTCAACTTAATCTCTCATATATCCTAAGAAGTTTTTCGATTGTCTTATCAATAGAATGTTCTTTTACATATTCAAGACAGTTTTTGGAGAATTCATCCCTTCTATCATAGGCCTTATCTATCTTCTCCAGTAACTCATCTGTGTTTCCGTGCTGATATAAAAACCCGGTTTTCCCGTCATTTATCGTGTCTTTCAGGGCGAGGGCATTAGCGCCAATAACCGGAACGCCGCACGCCATCGACTCTAATGCAACAAGACCTTGGGTTTCTGCAATAGATGGGAATATAAACAAATCAAGGGAAGAATAGAACCCTAAAAGCTCTTTTTGTGAGAGAAAGCCCATGAATTTCACATTTTTTTTGCCTTTAGCTATTTTTTTATAATATCTTGTTGCCGGACCTTTCCCTGCTATCAATATCTCACCGTTAAACCGGTCGGCGATCCCTATCAAATCCTCAAGATGCTTTTCATAACCAAATCTTCCGCAGAATCCAATAACCTTTCCTTCATTTATTCCATGCTTCTCCTTAAACTGGGCTGGATCTGTGAATTTAAAGAAATCAGTGTTTATTCCGTTAGAAAGAAGCATAACCTCATTCACACCCTTGTCAATGAGCCTTTGCCTTATGGATTCTGATGGTGCTGTAACAAGGTTGCATGAATTCAAAAGCTTCTTCTCCCATGAATTATAGACCTTCATTAATGTCTTCTTTAACGCAGGTTTCTTTGTTACGTAGTCTATGTAGTCATCAGCTGGCGTATGATATGTGAGAATCCGGGGAATCTTGTATTTTTTTGATATATATGCGCCTGCTATGGCCATCGTAAAAAGGCCGTGGATGTGGACTATGTCAAGGTCCTTTGCATTCTTGGAAATCCGCGTCGGAAAGGCTATGTTATAGCCTTCATAAAATCGGAATTCGATAGATTTAAACGGGAACTCATTCTCTTTGGGCGTATACTTAGTCTTTGGATAATAGATCTTAACCTTATGATACTTTTGAAGCCGCTTATTCCATGCATCAATCGTATAGGTGACACCGTTAACCTGTGGAAAATATGTGTCTGTGAATATACCAATCTGCATATCATAGTATCTGTTTTTTTCTAATTAAATAGCCAACAGAAATCCCAACCAAAAGCACTAGAATAAGCACTATCATCAGATCCGGGTAAGGTATCTGGGATGCTGCAGTAGAATAGTCTGTTGATATAAATGGTTGCGTAACCGAAGTAGCTATGTCTGCTGCAGAATCCGGAGTAATTGCAGTTTCCATATCCTTCATAGACTCCTGGGCAATTGATGTGGCCACATCCTCCATAGAATCCGGGGCAATTGATGTAGTTACCTTCGTTACAGAATCCCAGGCAATTGAGGTAGTTACATCATCTAAGGATTTCTCTACTCCCTCTTTTGCTATCATGTTTGGAGCAGCACCGGAAAAATCCCGTTTAGCCTCCTCTGCCATAAAATTCATGCCCCCTGTTGGCTCAGCTATATGGTTTTGAATCAGGGACGGGCGCGTAAACTCCTGTAGGCTAAGCAGCAGCCGGTAGACTGCTGCAAATAAACCCAATACTGAAACAGAGAGGATAATCCATACCCTGTTTTCTTGGGGGTTGAGGATTTTTTTGCCCTTGGAAGTCAAGCGATAATATTTCCATTTCATGCCCTTATCAATCTGTATTATCAGGCCAGCGGAAACAAGCTTACCTAAATGCTCCTTTATTGTTGAAGGAGCCATATCAAGTTCCTTAGCAATATCTGTTAAGGTCAACTGAAACCGGTCATCAAGCTTCTTTAGTATGTTAATCCGTGTATCTATGGCAAGCGCCTTAAATGTCTCCCGGTCTAATGTAATCTTATCATCCACTCTTTTTCTCACCTGCCCTTCCCCAGAACAAAACCCCTACAGATATTACAAGAAGAGAGCCAACAATTATTATCGTCTGCGAAAGAACACCTTTTTCTTCACGGGTTCCGGGAATCATTGTAGCCGGAACCACAACGGTTGTGTTACTAATCCCGCTCTCCCCTATGTTAAAGCATTGGTCTGCGATACAGAAACTTATCTTTTTGCCTAAGCTAAGATATCTGCCGATATCTGGGTAATTGTTAACCATATTAAAATATGTGCTGCTACCATAGAGGATATCTGTTGTTTCTCTTTTTGGGGAATATTCGTTGTCCACCCAGGAGCCATCCTTATAATAGAATGTTTTCGCACCAATAGATTTTACCTTCTCTGAGCCGGTTTCATAGACGCTTGAGTCCTTTTATTTTTGCATATTTTCAGCAGACTGTACTGCATCCTCTCCGGTTGATGCCTTAAATGCCCAACTGTTAAGGGCATCATATAAAAGGTTTCTTGTCTCCTCTATTCTCACAGGTTCACCTCCGTAAGTATCCACATCAACCAAAAAGGAGGTATATGGTGTCATTATGCCATACTCTATGCTTAACTCAATGATCTCGTCTATTACTTCTTTTTCTTCTCCGTTAAGACGGATTTCGTCAAGCAGGTAGCCTATTTTTCTCATGGCCCAAAGCCGGGGGATGAATTCGTTTTCTATATCTTTTTGGGGGAAACTCACCTCATATGTACTCGATTCCTCGTCTCCTCCAACCCTGCCAGTTAACTCCACTAAAGAACCTCCGCTCCCCGAATATCTTCCAAATATGGTAAGCTGAGATCCCTTAAATAGGTCAGGAAGCTCTTTAGGGTACATGTCTTCTACTGTGATCCCTGAAAAATCAAGCCCTAAATCAGAGAGAACTGGATTCTGTATCTTTGTATAAAAGGCTGAAACCTTCACTTCAATATCCTCTCTTTCTTCCACATACTCTGATACGCCCTTATTAATACCTGAAACCTGATCCAGGAGATGGGTGTTTACATCATAGCCTACGCCAAAAACAAAAATCCGTGTATTATGGGTGTTTGCATCAGCTACATTGGATAGGATCCTATCAGCCTCTGTAACGCCCACTGTGGGTAATCCATCTGTAAGAAACACTATCATGTTAGGGTTTTTATCATCATTCATCATTTCAAGTGCTTCAAGTAATGCCTCATTTATATTCGTTCCGCCATTGCTTTCTATTCCTCCTATGAAATCTAGTGCATCCTTTATGTTTTCTGGGTTAGCAAGAACCGGTTCATCAGAAAATTTTTCAACATAGGAATTAAATGAGACTACATTGAATCTATCTCCATCGTTTAGGTTGCTGACACAGAATTCCATCGCATCCTTGGCTTGGCTGATCTTTTCACCTGACATGCTCCCTGAGGAGTCGATAACGAAAACAATGTCTTTTGATATGATTGTCTGTTGACCATATTTTGGGGCAACCAAGAGCATAAAAAAGCCTTTTCCCTCATCTTTTTTATAGGTTAAAAGATCTAATCCAAAGTCTTTCTCTGAGAGGGTGTAATATAATACAAAATCTTTTTCAGGTAAGACATCGGTTGCCTCATAGCTTACCTCTGTATTATGGTCATCTATTCTCTTAACAGAGATCTCATGTGTTGGAGAATACACGGCCTTAATCGGTTTATCTGATTTTAATCTCACCGTAACTAAGACGCTTTCAAGAGGTCTTGAAGAAAATCTTTCAGTGTCTAACGGATAAACATACCTGCAGACTCCAGAGTCACAGTTCACTAATTCCTCATATGTGAGACTAATCTGTTTTTCTCCTAAAACATCATCTTTTCTTGCAGGTATGGGATAAACCCGTGCCTTAAACATGTCTCTTCCAACGTATTCAAGGATTGCAGGATCCTTAAGCTGCCGTACAATGTTTTCATATATCTTGTTTGCCTCATCTTTTTCCAGTATCTTGCCCGCTAATTCTTCACCGTCTACATACATCGAAAACCGTGAAATAGATGCATCTTCTGGTAACGGAAAGATATAGGTTCCCTCAAGCTCCCGATTCAACTCATTTAAGAAAACCTGGTCTACCTGGGTCTTAGCGTATTGATCAATTATTGTTATGTTAACGTGATGATACTTGATTGCAAGATCAGGGTGTTTTTCCAAGCCGGGAACTGGGTCAGGAATTATTATGCCATCAGCTGACACAAACTCAATTGTCAGACTCAGGGAAAGTATCAACACCAGGATCACTGGAAAACTAAAAGATTTCATTCTATAACCACCTCCAAATAAAAATGAAATAATGTAGAGGATAACCTCTACGACCGCTTATATCTTATGGTATACAGTAGCTTGGTTTCTCCGTCTTTATCAACCGGTATCCTCCATTTGATTAGGTTGTTGGATTCTTTGGTATGGTCGAAGTTTTCTTCTGTTATCGTCCAGTCTCCTCCGGTTCTTTCGAGGACACTGACAACTATGTCTTCTTCCTTGTGGTTTCTTAGCTCTATCTCCCATGTATACTCATGCCATCCCGTGAGTCGGTTGTAGTCCATCTGTTTTCTTTCGCCTACTATGTCGAATGCTTGTCCCATCAGTAACCTGATGGTTTCGTCTTTTGGTGTGTGGTCTATTGAGTCTTCTCCTATGAATTGTAGTTTGTCTTCACTGTCTTTCTTGAACACGCGGACGGTTCCTTTCGGAAGAGGCATCCCTAAATTGTTTTCTTTGCTGTTCTCGAAGTTTAGTTTTACATCGATTTTTTTCTCTCCCTGGTTAGACCAACTGCTGCCGTACCACCACCAGGATCGTATGTCGTCGTAGATGTATTCTTTTTCAACATCAATGTCCTCTGAGTTTAGGAGTGATATCTGTTTTTGTTCGTTGTTTTTGAGGGTTGTTTTCCTCTGGAGATCATACATATGGTATTCAAAAAGAGACTCCTGCGTGAACTGTTCAGACGTTGTTTTATAACTCATTTCTCGAGATACTGCACCATCCATATACAAGTTGCTCCCTGAGTATACTCGGTTTACGTCTCCTGCGACTAGTTTTAGTGCGGTGTTTTTGAATGTGGTTCCTGCGTTGTTTGTGATGGTGACCCATCCGTTTAGGTCGAGTTGTGTGTCATCATCATTTGATACGACTACGTAGTCTGCTTTCCAGGTCATGCCTGAGGTCATATATGATAGTTCGAGGGTGTGGTTTTTGGGTTCTTGGCTGTCTATGATCCAGTGTAGTGTGGGCTTGGTTATCAGGCCTTCCGGGAGCTGGGGGAGGATGAGATTGTTTACTGAAACTATCTGGATTCTTTCTTCTCTGTCTTTTAGTATGACCTGGTTTCCGCTGTAGCTTAGAAGTGTTCCCTGGACTAGTTCTTTTTTGTCTCCGTATGTCTGGTATCCGGTGATCTCTTTGTCTATGTATTTTTGCAGTATTTTGTCTTTGTTTACGAGGTCGTATAAGTAATTTTGTTCGATTACTTCGATGTTTCCGTTAACTGATTTTAGCCGGACGCTGGTTGTGTCGATTCTAGAGGCGACGTCTTCGTAGAGTACGTCGTTTAGTCCGGCGGAAAGAAAGTTTGTCCGGTATTCTTTCACGACCCCGAGGTTGGAGTTATATATTGTGACCTCTAAGTCTTCTGCTTCGGATGTGATTTTTACCGGGTTATTCAGCAGGTTTAAGGCAAGTCCGGTGGATATCAGAACCAAGAAAACTAAGCCTAGGGTTGTTTTATTTGTTTTCATTT
>JAUWTD010000034.1 GCA_030609775.1 Candidatus Altarchaeota archaeon | reverse complement strand
TCCTGCCGCTTCTTAAGATCAGAGCCCATAGAATGAAGGTCTGTGCTGAATTTTTGGATCTGGTTCTCACGATCCAGAAGTTTTTTCCCTCTTTCATCATGTTCAATAGCTTTTTTTTCGTATTCTGTAATCTTTTTCCTTTCTTTGATGAGTTTAGCTTTCTCTGTAGCCAACCGTTCTTCTGCGCTTTTGAGTTCTGCTTCTTTTTCGGTGAGCTTTCTGTTTTTTTCAACCGACTCCTTTTCTTTATCCATCAAGCTTGACTCCATCTTTTTCAGAGTCTCTTTAATCCCCTTTAATTTATCTTCTTTGGTCTTTAGTTTGTTCTCTATTTCCTTTAACCCCATTTCCTCGCTAAAGAAAAACTGTAAATCTTCTTCTTTCTCCTTTAATTCCCTTTCTCTGCGATCCAGTTCTTCATGTTTTTTCTTTAATTCCTCTGGGGTTAAAGTTAATTCATCGGCCATTTTTTTTTATGTGGGGAATTATTAAAGCAGTTGTTTGTTATTGTTTCTTGAGTATTTTAATAGGATTATATTATATACATTCATATACATTTAATTAGTGAGGATACTTGCTTTTGATTGTGTTTCTTATGTTGGCTGCTTTTTTTTCTCCTATGCCTTCAACCTTTATCAGCTCCGTTTTTGAAGCGTTTATGACATCTGTAACTGTGCCGAATCTTTCAAGCAGCCTTCTTGCAAGAACCGCTGAGATATTGGGCAGGGATTCTATGATGTATCTCTGTCTCTCCTCCAGTGAGAAAGGTTTCTTTTCACCTCGTAGAGGCACTTCCTTTCCTCCATATGCTTGCTCTCTCTTAGCAATCAAGTAGAGGATGTTTGCTGTGTCTTGTTCGTTTCGTGAACATATGATATGTACTCCAAAGCTAAGGGATAAGGAGATTAATGCGCCACGGATGGCGTTTTCGTGTACGTCTCTTATGCAGTATATGTCTTCTCTACCCTCTATTATCATAACGGGTATCTCAAAGTTTCTTGACAGATCACTTGCCTGGGATAGAAGGCGTTTATCTATGATTGATTGAATGAAGTCTTCGGTTGTTTTTCTCTCGACTCCTACTCGTTCACTTAATATGAAGTCTCCCACCGGCAGCTGCTTTATTTTAAGCTCGGTTTTTTCTTTGAGGACTTTGAGTAGTTGGATGTTTTTTTCTCTTGTATCGGCGTATACCATTATCTTTTGTTCTTTTGGATTATCAGACGGTTTATTATATTTGATGAGGCTTTGCTGTCCGATGTCTCCTTTGAAGTTATCATTCATCTTCTTTACTATGTTACTCATCTTACGCTCTTTGTGAACTGACGCCCAATAGTATGCCTCATCTCTTGTGCCCTTCGCCATCAACACAATTACATTGCCAGCTGTGTTTCTCCCTGTCCGCCCTCTTCGCTGTATTGACCTTATCTCGGAGGGTATGGGTTCATAGAATATTACCATGTCAACCTTAGGGATATCTATGCCTTCTTCTGCAACGCTTGTCGCGCATAATGCAGTGTATCTGCCTTCTGTGAAGTCTTGGAGGGCCTTAATCTGTTCTTTTTGTGTCATCCCTTTTTTACCGTCCTTGGATGCCTGACCTATGAACTCCTTTGCAGAAATATTATTTTGGGTTAATCTTTCTATTATCTTCTCTACTGTGTCCCGGTATTGTGTGAATATAAGGATCTTATCGTTTTTATGTTCTTTGATTATTTTTGAAAGCTCGTCAAGTTTGGGATGATCGAATCCTTTACTTTTGAGTTCGCGGACTAAGTCTATTACGTAATTCATCCTTGAATCAGCGAAAAGCCGTTTTATGGCTTTTGTTTGTTGTTTCTTTAATCTCTTGATGTATTTGTCCAGTGAACTTATGCCTTGGGTCTCAAGAAGTTCAAGTGCGTGGTTTATCTTTAAAGCTGAAGCAGCAATTGAAGCATCAAAGTATGATTCCCCTCCTTGTGTTATCTCTTTTCGTATATCTGATTGAATCGTTAGGAGGGTTCTTTTGTTTATTTTTTCTGTGCTTGCGCTGTTGAGGTATCCTCGATTCTTCAGCTCTCTTAGGTCGTCTCTAAGAATGCTTTCTATTATTTTTTTTATCTTTTTGAAATCTTCAGGTAGTTCAACTTTTAGCCATCTTGTTTTCACTTTTTGGACGTATTCTCTGACATCCGGGTCTTCTTCAGTCTTTGCCTCAACCTGCTGTATGAATAGGTTCTTGCAGATTTCTTTTACTGTTTCATTATCAGAACTCGGAGAAGCAGTGAGCCCAAGTATTAACGGATTCTCTGCCTGCTTCATGTATTCTTCGGCGATGTGGACGTAAGCGTAGTTTCCGACTGCGCGGTGGCATTCATCAATAATGATAAGTGAGACATCCGTTAGATCTAGGTTGCGGAGTATATCGTTTTCTATTGTCTGGGGGGTCGCAAAGATTATTCTGTTTTTCTCCCATAGTTTTGTTCTCTTATTTATTGCATCTCTTCCAGTAAGCACAATCAGGTCTTTAAGGTTTATGATGCCTTCGAACGTCTTGTGGTGTTGGACTGCAAGAGGCCGTGTAGGGGCTAAAAACAGTATCTTTGATTCAGGGAATTCGTTAAGCTGGTGGGCTGATATCATCGCAGCTATGATTGTTTTCCCTAGACCCGTTGGCAGGACAACTAACGTGTTAGCATCTATTGCCCTTGCAACAACCGCCTCCTGGTATCGTCTCAGGCTTATAGTGTCCGGTTTTATCAGGGGGTGATTAACGTTCATCTCGTATCGGTGCTCAAGGATTTATTGAAATATTAATAGCTTCCGAGTATCTTTAGGTAAGTGGTTTTATCTTTTATGGAATCTATCACGTAGCCTGCCTTTTTATCTTTTAGCGATCCCTCGAAGTCGACAAAGAACAAATATTCTCCAAGCTTCTTCTTTGATGGGCGGGATTCTATCTTTGTCAGGTTTATAGAAGAGTCTGCAAAGTCCTTAAGTACTTGGTATAGGATGCCGGGTTCATCTTTTAAAGCGAATATTATGGAGGTCTTTTTTCCGTTGCCTTCTTTTTTAGAGATTACAATGAATCTTGTCTGGCTTGGAGCATCCTGTATGTCTTCGTAGAGTACTTTAAGATGGTATATCTCTGCACTTTCCTTTGGGCCTATTGCAGCAAAGCCGCATAAATTTTTTATTTCCCCCATTGCAGCTGCCGTGCTCTCATGTCTTTGTAATCTTGCATCTGGAAAATTCTTGGAAATAAATTTTTTGCATTGAGCTAACGCGTGGGTGTGGGAGATGATCGTATTTATTTCTTTTTTATCTGTTCTGGGACCTGCAGCCAGGCACAGGTTTATGTCAAGAACTACTTCGCCGATGATCTTGAGGTCATATTCTATAAGGCAGTCCATGGTCGAGTTCACGCTTCCTTCAAGAGAGTTTTCTATTGCTACAACCCCGTATTCTGTTCCAGAATTTACAGAATCGAATATATCGTAGGGCGTGTCGCAGTAGATGAATTCAGGTTCACTGAAAATCTTTCTTGCCGCAACCTCGGTGAACGTCCCCTTTGGACCGAGTACTGTTACTTGTGTTTTGTTCATTTTTACAGTATTTTATTATCTGCTTAAATATTCCTTGGACAAATCCTTTATCTAGTTCTGTTGTTGATGAAATAATATCAAGGACCTCTTGCTCTCTTTGGGGGTCATATACGCCTTTTCCGAGTTCCTTTTTTGTTCTGCCGATTTCTTTGGCTGCTTCAACCCTTAGCTTGAGGAGTCTTAGTATTTTTTGGTCTATTTCATCTATTCTTTTCCTATACTCCGTTAATCTTGGTGTTTCCGGCTCCATTCTGCAACGATATTTATATCTTCTCCGCCAATCTGTGTGATTCTCTTGCGTATTTTTACAGTCACAGGAAGGTTTGTAGCTGCTCCGGCAATTATTGCTTCACCTCTTGAGAGGCTGGGCAGATCCCGGACTATGTCTTCTGTTACGCTCTCAACTGACTGGCGGATATATTCTTGATCTGATGGATTTACTATCTTAAGTATTATTTGGGTATTGCATTGAGATAAAACATCTGAGTCTAGTTTGCTTGGTCTCTGGCTTACAATGCATAATCCTACACCAAATTTTCTGCCTTCGCGTGCAATCTTTCTTAGAATAGATTTTGAGAGTATCTTGCGGTCTTCTGATGTTCTAGGTGCGAAGTTGTGTGCTTCTTCTATGATTAGGAATGTGGGTATGTCAAATTTTCCCTCCCCGTCTTTTACATAGGATTTTCTGGCATCAAAAATTTGTCTGCTTATTGTTGCAATTATTGTCTCAGACAGTCTTTCATCAGCATCTGATAAATCCATTACTGTGAGCTGGTTTCCTTTCACGATATCCTCTATGGGTGTGCCGGTAAGCTCAAATATCCCCAGCCGGTTGAGTCTTTCTATTTTGCGCATTGTGGATCCTATGGTTGTTAAAACAACCTTCTTGGATAGGTCTTTTATCTCTTTTTCTGATATGCTTTCTGCAAGTATTTCTTTTCCATTTTTTGCATCATAGATTAAGCCCATTATATCTTTAATTATGTTTAAATCATAGCGTTTATAAAACTTCCTTGAAATAGTTGTAACCGCGTCTAATAGATCCTTCTGTGCGTCAGTTAGATCTGGAACAAGATTTATGAAGTCCCCGGTTCTCAGAGAAGATGTTTCTATCTTGATCTTATAGTCTCCTTTGATACTATATACCTTTGTCTGTGAGCCATCCAAATTTATTTCCCTATATTCTCCGTGCGGATCAAATACGATAATTGAGCCCTTCTTTTTTAATAGTTCTTCTATTAGAACACCTACAGTATAGCTTTTTCCTGATCCAGTCATCGCAAGTATCGCGCAATGTCTTGAGATTAGGTCGTTAACTGAAAGCTTGACAGGTACATTCTCTCTTGTAGATAGTGACCCTATGCATGCCGAGCTGTTCTTTTCCTGTCGAAGTATCCATTTTAGTAGTTCGTCATCTGCAAGATACACGTTGGAGCCTGGTTTTATCCCGTATCTGGGTAACTCTAATCCGCTGTTTCCTTCATGTCCGAGAATCTTTACTGTGGGCACAGGGTATTCTCCTTCAGTTAATAGTATGTCTCCTAAGCGAAGGTCTCTTCCGAATTCATCAGGCAATAATTCATTAGATATTATTATATCCTTTATTATCCCAATGATTTTATTATCTGTAACTGCCTCATATACTAAAACAAATTCGTCTCTTTTTACATGCTCTTCTGCTCCTTTTTTTATTACGAACCGGTATCCCCTAAGTGTTGTTGACCCTATGACTTGACCTATCTCCATCCTCTTATTAATTTAGGCTTTCGTGCATAAATTATATTAAATGGTGAAACCAACCGGGTTAATAATCGGCAGATTCCAGCCCTTCCACAATGGTCATGTGAAGCTTATCGAGTATGCTGCAGGTGAGTCAGGCAAGGTGATAATTGGCATCGGGAGTTCTCAGGAGAGCCATAGTTGGGAGAATCCATTCTCTGCATCTGAAAGAAGAGAAATGATAAAGAAGTCTCTTAAGGTATTTGACCGGTATGAAATCATTGAAGTGCCGGATATAAACAAGGACCTAGTGTGGGTTTCGCATGTGAAGAGGATTGCACCGGATTTTCAGGTGGTGTATGCTAATACAGCTCGTGAGAGGCATCTTTTCAGTGAAGCAGGTTTTGATGTGGTGCCTACTCCGTTTTTCAGCAGGGATCTGTACTCTGGAACAGAGATACGCAGAAGAATTGCAATGAACGAGAAATGGATGTGGCTTGTGCCTCAGGGAACAATAGATGTCATAAAGAAAATAGATGGTGTGAGAAGAATTAAGGATCTGAGTCTTATAATCTGATGAAGCAGACGATAATGGAAACAAAAAGAGGAGATACAAAAATTTGGGCTGCTATTGTATTGCTTGCATTATTTAATGTGTTTACCTTAGGTTATCTCATCTATTCAACTAATGTAACAGATGAAGCCATGCATTCCATTGGAGTGAACATATCATCACTTAACGTATCTTTTTTATCTTACAGGAGCCTGCAGGATTCGCGGCTTGTTGGGATTGAAAACAGTATCCAAAACGTATCTGATTCCTGTGACATGGGGCTTGCTGGATTAGACAATGATCTTAGAACCGGAATCGATAACATGGATACTCAGATGCTGGATCTTTCCGCTAGGATTGATTCGTTAGAGACGGAATCTGAAGAAAAATATGAATCCTTGACAGGTAAGATAACGGGTCTTGAGGATTTGGCTAAGGGTGTGGATATTGAGTTATTGAAGGAATCTGTCGTAATCATCCAATTATGTGATGATATTGCTGCAAGCGGTACGATAGTTGATCCGGAAGGCTATATCGTAACAAACAAGCATGTTATAGATGAGATGGATAATGACTGTGTTATCCGGATTGAATTATATAATGGCAGAAAGTTTAGGGCGTCTATAGTTGCACAAAGTTCGGTGAGAAGGGATCTTGCACTTCTCAGGCTTCAGGGGGAGGGCCATAACCTTTCGGCTGTTAGATTCGGGAACGTGGAAGATATTAAAACAGGTGATAAGGTGTATGCTATCGGTAATCCTTTCGGCGAGGATTTGACGAAGTTCACTGTAACAGAAGGCATCATCAGCGGATTTAGGGTAGATAATGGAATAGAATATATTCAGACGGATGCTGCACTTAATCCAGGGAACTCAGGCGGTCCGCTGATAAATAATAAAGGAGAGGTTGTGGGGATAGTTAACATGGGTTATTTGTATGCTGAAGGCCTAAGTTTCGCAATCCGTTCAGACGTAGTTGAGGAGTTCATATACAAGGAGATGGTTTAAAGGTTACAAAGTAATAAAATCTTTTAGTCTTTTTATTGCGCAGAGTTTTTCTTTTCTTTCGAGTTGGGCTTCTTCCACTGCTTCTTTGAGTGTTTTTATTGATTTATCGTATGTTTCCCGGTTCACAGGATAGGGGAACCCGTCTTTTCCTCCGTGGGCGAAAGAGTATCTTGCAGGGTCTTTCCAGCTGGGTTCTGTTCCGTAGACTAGATCAGAGATTAATGCAAGGGCTCTTATTTTCTTGGGGCCCATTCCTTTTAATGCCACTAGTTCCTCGTAGTTTTCCGGTTGGAGTTCGTAGGCTTTTCGGAGCATATCCATTCCTCCTCGCCCAACATCCACTTCCAGGACCGGATGATGGCTAGGCATTATAAGGTTTCTCTGTTCGCCTTCTCGTATGTATCCTAAAAGATGCTCTGGATTATCTTTTATTAGGTCGACGCTTATTTTCCTTGTTTCCTTGCTTTTTTTTGAGGTCATATCCAGTGTGTTCTCCTCTAACCGGTCTGAGCATATGCCGCAGTGTGGTTCGTCTACGAAGCTTTCTGTGTTTTCGGAGAGCCAGTGGTATCTTCTCGCATATTTGTTGTTCATCCCTTGCTGGATTATCGCCCAGTCACCGTTCTCTGTGAAAAACAGGTTGTGGTGGTATAGTTGGTAGGAATCTTGTATGCAGGTGTTATCTACTTTGGCTGCTAGTCTGCTAGAGTATTGGAGTTCTTTGATCTTTTTTGTCGTCAAGGAAAAGATTTCGGATGCGGCCTCTATTTCGTTTGGGGTCTTGCGTGATGCCCGGCCCTTTCCACCCGCTACAACGATTCCGGTTTCCTCAGGTTTTATCGCCATCTTAAGTGCTCCGCACGCCGTAGTGGTTGTTCCGGAGGAATGCCAGTCGAATCCTATGGTGCAGGAGAATGCCTGGAACCAGAATGGATCAGATATTCGTCTTAGGAATTCTTTTTGTCCGTATTCGTAGATTATGGCATCAGTTATTGCACCAGATAGTTTAACCATGCGCTCAAAGAGCCATCTTGGAGCCTTTCCGCCATGTAGGGGTAGATCGGTTGTGCCGGTTTTTTTCATTTATATGATTGATAATATATCCCGTATATCATCTATCTCATAGTTTGCATGGGATTCGGTTACTTTTTTCTCTGAACCGTATCTTGCAAAACATGTCGTCATTCCCATAGAGTTTGCACCAGCTATGTCTCTTTCAATCCAGTCTCCGACAAACAGGCATTCATTCGCTTCCAGATTTAGTTCATTTAACGCTTTCTTGAATGGCTCAGGGTTTGGTTTCTGTTTTCCGGTGTCATCAAAGGTTACAACTATATCCAGTAAATGCCTTATCTTCAAAGCAGAGATCCGTATCCAGGCCTGCATCTTCCCTGCATCTGTAACTATCCCTGTTTTTATCCCGCGCTTAACCAGTTCAGTCAGGGTTGATATGGCGTGGGGGTAAGGTTCCATATAGGATACTTTTGTCCGGCGGTAGGCGTTTATGCCTGCCGCCATTATTGGATAATCTTCTCTTCCCAAAACTTTGTTACTGAAGTCTTGGAATATGCGCTGGTTTTCTATCCCGGAATCAAAGTATATTTCAAGTATTATATTGGTTGCCTCAGTTTTATGGAGTTCAAGACCTGCATCAATCATTGCATCCACTGCGTTTTCTATACACATCCGCTTAAGTTTCATGAAATCTATCAAGGTGTTATCTAAGTCAAAGAGAACTGCTTTAGTTGGCATTTTTTTATTTCATATATCGAATCGAATATTTTTCTTAACAATTATCACGTTATCAAAATATTTTCTAAATATTTCTGGGTGTTCGGTATGTACTGGATACAGTTTCCCTGGATTTATTTCTCTGATGATTTTGTTGAGTCCGTATCGTGGTGCGTGCCCTGAACAGTGGGCTTGACTGAACCTTAGGTCGAAGTAGTCGATCCAGTTCTTCATTCGCTCAAAGCTTATCCCCATTTCTTCATTGAATGGCTCCGATAGGGAGTGGATGTATTCTCCGTTCTCGGGTTTTAGATCTATTAGGTTATTGAAGTACCAGAAATTTAATACAATCAAATATTTTTTTTGGTTTCTTTTTATTTCGTCGGCTGTGAGGATGTTTGGGTAATCTAGCCGGTCTTTAATGAATTGGTAGTTGCTGTAGTCTGCATCATCATATGTTCCTGTCGCAAGCTTTGGCTTAAAAAGCATGATGTTTTCGCCGTCTGAACTAGGGACATCAAGTTTTTTGTCTGAGGCGTATCTTTCAAGGAAGCATGCATGTTTGAATCCTATCACCAGAGTCCTATCTGATTCCTTGGCGATCTCATAGAATGTTTTGAATCGATCAACGTCTTTGAAATTGAAGTCGGCTATAACCAATCCGGATGAGCCGTTAACGATTTTTCTTGCTGTGTCATATACTGTCTGCTCTGTTGAATCATCTTTTTCTATATTGATCCTTGTGCCTTCGGTTATCATCGCTATGGGTTTGGATTCCTTTGCTTTTTCCATAAAATCCAGTGTTAGCCCAGGGTTGCTTCCATGTAACCTGAGGTCTCCTGTGTATACTACTGCCCCCTTAGATGTGTGGATAATAAACCCGTAGGCTCCTGGAACAGAATGGTCTACATGGACTGGTTCTATCTCCAGGCTGCCTATCTTTATTCTGTCGCCGGTTCGGAATGTCTTAAATATTCTCTTTACTGCAGGTTTTCTATAGTCCTTCCGGTAGAGGGGCCTTTTCTTGAAATTCAGGACCTCGTTTTCCATGCCTCTCCTACTCTGTTCTTCGACTGCCTCCAGAATAGATTTTGTGGTTTCTCCGCAGTAGATAGGTATACTCTCATGTAGGAATGATACATAGTTGGCGTGGTCAGCGTGTGCGTGGGATAGGATAACTGCATCAATCTCCGGCTTCTCCGGATCCCTTCCGTAGTGGGTTAACAAATCAGTTCGATAGACTCCCTGTATGTCAGGGATTAAATCCATCGCAAGAAAGTCGCCGATGCCGTTTGCTGTTCTTGGGGTGAGAAACTCCTCAAAGAATCTTCCTCTCGACCCAAACCCCATACCGAAATCAAGAAATATTTTTGTATCCTGGTCCTCTAAGAGGATTTTGCTGCCGCCGATTTCGTCTACGCCCCCATAAAAAGTTAAGCAGACCATTTTCTTTGTTTTTAGTCCAAGAACCCTAGTGCTTCATCTATTCGCCCTAATTCTATTCCGGTAGTCCGCTGTCCGGCCAGGTAGCCGTTTGAGTTGGCTATTAGCCCGGATTTCACAAGAGGGAATCCAAAATTCACTGAACCCACCATGCCAGCAACCTTTAGTATATCTGAAATAGATTCGATTTCATCTTGGGCATCGGGGTGAACTATGAAACCTTTATTTGTTGCAACACAGCAGGCTCCGACTTCATCATGTTTAGCAATATCTCTGCAAACGACTTCAACACCTAAAGCATCCTCTATCTTATCTATATTTGAGATCATGGGGCTTACTATGGCCGCTTTATCATTACAGGATATGAGATTCCCTAGAGCAGTGCACTCATCAGGTATCCGGGTGATATTAATCTCTATCTCATCTTCTAAAAGCTTATCTTTTAGGGAGGATATCTCATCATCCCGGATGAAGTAGGGCAGTATGAGTCCATTTGAATTCCCTGCGCAGAATAATCCTATGAGGTTGCTGCTGTAGAGGGTTGTTGAAATTACCGGAGTCTGCAATACACTAGTCTTTTGGAAATTCCTAGAAAGTATCGTATAACGGTCGGTACTTATCCCAAAAAGACCAATGAAGTATTCTCCGTGGACAGAAACCTGTTGTACATGCATTCTGTTAAAGCCTCTTTATTTGGCTATGGATGCAGTCACTTGACCATCTTCCTCAGTTACCTTAATCTTTATGCTTCTCGGAGGCTTTGACATGCCCTTACTCCAAAGGGCTTCATTCACAGAGGAATCCAGTTTGACATCTGGTAGCTTCAGTTTATCAGCCAGGTAAGCTTTAACTGTTTTTGTTGCAGTGCTTGCTCTTCTTGTTTTCGGAACCGTGAATGCCTTCCTCAAAGGTATAGTATATATTTTCTCCATTTTATTTTATTTTTTATCGTATGTAGCTGTTTGTTTCTTCTTTATTTTTTACTTTGTTCTTTAGCGATATCCGGGGTAAGGGTATAGGTGAGGGCAGCTGTATCTCGCGTGCGATTATTACCGTCTCGGTAACACAGTTGGATAGTATGTAGTTGTGTATTTCTTCTGCGATATCGACAGGTAGGTTTTTCTGGCCGCTTGCATTCCATTCTTCCACAACTGCATCTAATTTATCCGCTGAGTCCTTGATTAGTATATTGCCTTCGATCTTGATTTCGCCGATTTTTGGTTCATACATGCTCTTAAACAGAAAGCCGACAGATAATACTCCGTCAACGATTTCTACTTGGGTTATTGTGCTGTTGTTGTTAATTGTCACATGTTCATGGGGTTCACTGAATTTGTTTGCCTCGATGTGAGTATATTTGAGGTTGGCCTTCATCATGTTTTTACCTATTGATTCAATATAAATAGTTAGATTCAGTCTTAATAACTCAAAAAAAAATGGTAACAGTGGTTGCTACAGGTTCTTTTACTCTGCTTCATCCAGGGCATATTTTTTACTTGGAGGAGGCAAAAAAGTTAGGGGATAGATTGGTTGTTATTGTTGCAAGGGATTCGATAGTTGAGGAAAGGAAAAATCATCGTTTGGTGCCTGAAGAGCAGCGTCTTGCAGTCGTTAAAGCATTGCGTGTGGTTGATTGTGCGATTTTGGGTGATGAAGTTGATATCTTTAAACCTATCCAGGAGATTAGGCCCGATATTATAGCCCTTGGAAGGGATCAGGACTTTGATGAAAAAGAACTGGAAAGAGAGCTCAGAAAACGGGATCTTGAAACGAAGGTTGTTAGGATATCAGGGTATTTGCGTGTTGGCTTGCATAGTTCAAGGCAGATAATCGCAAAAATTAGGGAGAGAGTGTAATAATGCACCTCAAGGCGGGAAAGGATCAGGGTGAGAGAGTGCGTAGCAGGGTTTTGGCTCTTGGTGTGTTAGATTATAGTAGAAAAATTATTTCAGATGAGGGATTTCTTTTTATACCTATAACAGAGGAAGTGAACATATCAGGCACAGAGATTGTATATATTGGAGGGGATAAGATTAAGCCTGCTGTGAAGTCTCTGAGGGAGGCATTAGAAAATAGGCTTTCTTTGGGTGAATTAGATTTGTTGCCGAGGTCTTTTGATGTGATAGGGGATATCGCCATCCTTAATATGCCTAATGCATTAGAGAACCAAAAAAAAGTTGTAGGCCGAGCTCTTTTGGAAACATTTAAGCATATCCGGGTTGTTGCAAGGAAAAAAACCAGTGTAGAAACCGAATTCAGGACAAGGCAGCTTGAGGTCATCGCCGGAGAAAATAGGTTGGAGACAGTGCATAAGGAATTTGGGTGCAGGTATAAGCTGAATGTTGAGTCAGCCTATTTTTCCCCGAGGCTGGGAACAGAAAGGATGAGAATAGCCTCGCAGGTGAAGGCAGGTGAACGTATTTTGGTTTTGTTCGCAGGCATTGGTCCGTATCCTATATTGATTGCAAAGAAAGCCACGCCCAGTGAGATTTATGGTGTGGAGTTGAATCCTGATGCATTCAGTTACATGGTTGAGAACATCAGATTAAATAAGGTGGATGTTAAACCGGTGTTAGGTGACGCAGGCAAGGAAGCAAAGAGGCTAGGGAAGTTTGATCGAATCATCATGCCTCTTCCAAAGGATGCTGGAAGCTTCCTTGATTCGGTCTTGCCTTCATTAGAGAAAGATGGGATCATAAATTTCTATGATTTTTCTTCAGGCACAAAAGAATCGGTTAGCAGAGTAGAAACGGTATGCAATAGACTTGGGTATAGTATTAAGGTACTTGATGCTGTGAAATGCGGTACTTATTCCCCAGGTGTTTTCAGAGTCTGCGTGGATTTCAGAGTGGTTTAATCAGAAGCTCTTTTTGCAGAACCAAACTCTATTTATTAACCCAGATAATAGTATTCTCCCTTACTTTTCTGTTCTCTGTCCCTTACAGAACCGGTCTTATTGGCCCTTGGTCTTCCGGTTTCCGGGTCTCTTCGGAAGGTTTGATTCATTTCTTTGAGGAATTTGTTCATCCCGGATCTCAAATCCATTGGATTGGATGCATGTCCTTTAGTTCCACAGGTGCCTTCAAAGACCATCAGTTCATCAGAAAGATAATCTATCAGCAGGATGTCGTGTTCTACTATGAGGACCGTGGTTTCTTTGTCCATTGTGAATTTTTTAAGGTATTTTGCAAGGTTTAGTCTCTCTTCGATATCTAGGTAAGCTGACGGTTCGTCTATCAGGTATATGTCTGCGTCCTTTGTAAGGCAGTCGACGATAGCTACCTTTTGGAGTTGTCCGCCGCTTAACTCATCTACTCGGTTGTCCATTAGGTGTGTGATGTTGAAGCTTTGGATTAGGTCTGGCTTAAATTTAAGGGATCTTACAGTAACAGGTTTGGGTTTAATGTATTGGGGTTTGTATGAGATTGTTTTCTCTGCATCCAACTTAATGTTGTCTGCTTCCACGTTGCCTGCAAGAATCTTGACAAATGTTGTTTTACCTGTTGCATTAGGGCCTATGATGCCTAGGATTTCTGAGGTGTGTAGTTCCCCTGAATCAACAGATAAATGGAATTGATCGTATTTTTTCTCTATTTTTGGATAAGATAAAAGCGCAGACTGTTTTGTTTTCTGGGTTGGGGGCCTTATCTCGAACCTGATTTCGTCCCGGAATCTTGTGTTTTCTGATCTCAGGAATCCGCCAAGGTATTCGTTTATGCCTACGCGAACGCTTTTTATGTTTGATACTGCCCCGTATGCTCCGGGTTTTCCATAGATTACATGAACGTGGTCTGAGAGGTAATCTAAAACAATAAGATCGTGTTCTACAACGAATATGTATTTGTCCTTGATTTCTTGAATCGCTTTTGCAGTATTTAGTCTTTCTTTCACATCAAGGTAGCTTGAAGGCTCATCCAATAAATAGATGTCCGCATCCTTTGTGAGGCATGCAGCTATTGCAAACCTCTGCAGTTCGCCTCCGCTTAATTTGCTGACGTCTTTGTTTACGGAGTTTTTCAGGTTTAATATTTCAATAATATCTTTCAGGTTTCCTTTTTCGCAGCCTTTCTCTAATAGGTCATAAACATTTCCTTTAACATGCTGAGGTATTGAATCAACATACTGGGGTTTATAGACCGCCCTTATCTTCTGTTCCTGCAATTTTTTGAGGTAGCCTTGTATCTCTTTCCCGCGGAAACGCAGCAGGATTTCATCCCACGTTGCATCTTTTCCAAGATTGGGTTTTAATTCACCGGACAGAATCCGCAGCATAGTGGTTTTCCCTATGCCGTTTGCCCCTATGACTCCGACAACACCCGCCCGGGGAGTGGGTAGATTATATAATCTGAAACCGTTTGCACCGTATTGGTGGACGGGTTCCCCTATCTCTTCAGGTAGATTAATAATGGTTATGGCCTTAAACGGACATTTTTTCACACATATCCCGCAGCCCGAACACAACGCTTCCACAATCACAGGCTTCTTTGTTTCCTCATCTATAACTATTGCCTCGTTTCCAGTCTTTACCTTAGGACAGATCCTCATACAAATATAATTGCATTCCTTTGGCCGACAGTGGTCTTTGTCTAATACAGCGATCCTCATTTTTTTTAGAAATATATGTGATAGATTCTCTTTATGTCGTCTCCGTAACCTACTGGACCATGCCCGGGATAGATTATGGCAACCCCGCGAGTAGAGTGTAAATCCATAAGCCGTTCAAGGGATTCTTTAAGATCCTGCAGGCTTCCGCCAGGTAGATCAGTCCTACCCACCCCGTCAGCAAAGACTGTATCACCTGAAAACAATGACTTAGTTTCGGGTTCATACAAACATATACTGTCTTCTGTATGTCCCGGCGTGTGAATCACCTCCAAGTTAATGCCGCCTAAATCTATCTTCTGTCCGTCAGAGAGTCGCACATCCACGCTGATTTCAGAAAGCGTTCCGTTAAACCAGTCAGCTAGAGCCTTTCTGTCGTCTCCGGTCTCAAGGACGTCTGCCCCGGACTCATAGATGCAAAGCACCGCCCCGGTTTTTTCTTTTATCTGTGCATTTCCGCTTACGTGGTCGAAGTGGCTGTGAGTATTTATCAAATAATCTATTCCAATCCCGGCTTCAGTAATCTTTTCAAATATTGGCGCAGGATTTATCCCTGAATCAATAAGCGCCGTCTTTCTGCCGCAGATGATGTAACAGTTTGAGTCAATGGATTGGCTCATTATGCAATAGACCATGTTAATGATTCAGGATTTATTCGATTTAACTTAACTTATTCTTAAGTAATTTCATTATCCTATAAATTTGCCGAGGTGGCAGAGCTTGGACCAACGCGCGGGCCTTGAGAGCTCGTTTCCCTTCGGGAAGCTAGGGTTCGAATCCCTACCTCGGCGTCAAGCTTTTTCTTGAACTTGAAGGAAAGGAAGTTTTTTGGGGGTTCAATCACCGAAACTCTAACATATTTTAGGAGATGTTCGAGATGATTTATAGGTGATTTGATACGGATTTTGAGTAGTCACCTTATCTTTTATATAATTCAATAACCTTATTCGTAGTGTCTCTGAGAGCATGAGGAGTTCCTATTACACTAATAAGGAAGTTTTCTGAAGGAAGCACATAATGAATCCAGCCATCCTCTAATTCCAATCCTATAACCTCTACATCATTTATTAATATCTTGGAATAACCTGCATCTAGGGTAAGAAAAGAACACGCAGATCTAGCATCTTTGGAGGTATTATATTTAATGACATAAAGGAGAAGCGTGTAATTTCCTTCTAATTTTGCCTTATCCCCATATTCAAGCTCATACCCTCCCGCATTGTTAGGCACATTAACACTTAAGGGAAGTGTGTAATCTCCTTCCTCTTTTGTTCCATCCTGGAGGGTATAACTATGATAT
>JAUWTD010000008.1 GCA_030609775.1 Candidatus Altarchaeota archaeon | reverse complement strand
ATACCATGTTTTTCAGCGAACCTGCGCATCGCGTTAGCCTGTTCAGCAGACGCGACATCTTTGTTAGGCACATAATGGTCTGGAATCAGGATGATCTTTTCCTTTTTGGGTTGGGTATTGAATTCTTCAAAGACTTCGAATGCAGGTAAACCCGTGACATCGTTAACCATGACATAGTCTACATCGGCTTCCACTATCTCTCCGGCATCCACTGCCCTTCTTTGGGAGTTCTGGGCAAGAATCTTCTCTGATATGGTTGGCATCTTATTTTTGTATAATAAATATAATAGAAATTGAAAAATTATAAGACACTATAAGATTTATATACACTGCACCGTAACAAGGTTTATATACACTGCACCGTATACTATTAAAAGGTGAATCTTATGGGTCTGTTTAGTGCAATATTTGGTTTGTTTGCTTTGTTAATTCCTTTAATTTTCGTTGGTTTGCCTCTTTTGATAATAGTATCCTCTATGTTTGTAAGAATCATAAAAGAGTATGAGCGGGGTGTGCTTCTCGCGTTTGGAAAATATTCTGAGGTTCGTGGACCTGGGCTTAATCTGGTTATACCGTTTTATCATCAGTTGATAAAGATGGATCTTCGGACCTTGACCTTGGATGTTCCGAAACAAGAGATTATGACCAAGGATAATGTACCTGCTAACATAAATGCTGTCGTGTATTTCAAGGTTAAAAATCCGGAAAAGGCTTTTTTGGAGGTTGAGGACTACAGATATGCGGTCTCAAAATATGGTCAAACGTCTCTGAGGAATGTGTGTGGTGAAGCAACCCTTGATGAACTCCTCTCGGATAGGAAGAACCTAGCAGAAAAACTCAAAAAAATAGTTGGTGAGGCAACTGATGGTTGGGGTATCGAGATTGATATGATAGAGTTAATGGACGTGGAGCTTCCAGGTAACCTGAAAAGGACGATGGCAAAGCAGGCCGAAGCCGAAAGAGAGAAGCGGGCCACAATCCTGAAGGCTGAAGGAGAGGTTGCAGCCTCAAAGAATCTGGCGGATGCTGCAGAGAAGTTGCATAAAATCCCGGGCGCACTGCATCTCAGAAGCCTTCATTCATTAAATGATATGTCATCTGATCAAACGAACACGGTTCATTTCTTTGTCCCCTTAGAGATCTTAAGGGCATTGGAGGATGTAGACTAAAAATGGTGCCAAGGATAATTAACCAGTATGAGCGAGGGGTCTTATTCAGTCTCGGGAAATTTTCAGGGATATGGGAGCCAGGCCTTCATTTCCAGATGCCAATTTATCATTCACTAATCAAGGTAGATACCCGGGTAAAAACCGTGGACATACCCAAACAAGAGGTTATGACCCGGGATAATGTTCCAGTTAACATAAATGCAGTAATCTACTTTAAGGTTACGGATCCTGCCAAGGCTATATTAAAGATATCTAATTTCGCCTACGCGACCACAAAATATGGTCAGGCAGCGCTCAGGAATGTGACAGGTGAAGCAACCCTTGATGAATTACTCTCGGATAGGCAGCAGATTGCTGAAAAACTCAGGAGAATCGTTGATAAGGCAACTGATGCATGGGGTATCAGTGTCACCATGATAGAGTTGCAGGATATTGAGCTTCCCGAAGACATGAAGAGGGTGATGGCAAAGCAGGCTGAAGCCGAAAGAGAGAAAAGAGCAGTTATAATAAACTCAGAAGGAGAATTGATTGCAGCAGATAACATAGCAAAGGCTGCAAAAACACTATACAGTAAACCAGGGGCCCTGCATCTAAGGACACTGCACACCATAAATGATTTGTCTTCAGATAACTCAAACACCAGCGTTTATGCAATACCGGTAGAGTTTCTAAGAGCAGTGGAACGTATCGGGGATGTGTTAGAGGGCATGCATAAACAAAAGAAAGAGAAAAAAGGTCATGGAATAATTGACAAACTCTTCGAAAAAGGTTAAACGCTATACAGTCACAGCACTTAAATCCTCTGGTATGAATATATCAAAAAATATCTTTTTTGCTTCCATTATCTTCTCTCCGACATTTTCTTTTCTGTATATGTGAACTAAGGCCAGTTTCTTTGAATCTGTTTTCTTTGCCATCTTCGCTGCTTTAATTATTGACGAATGCCCTCGAATGTCTTCTTTGTAGGCTTCTGCTATCAATAGATCAGAGTCTTTGGCAAGCAACGTAGCCTCAGAGGTGAACTCTCCGTCTCCGGTGTAGGTTATTTTTTTGTTGTCTTTTTCTATGGAGACTGCCATGCAGGGAATAGAATGCTTCATCGGCGCAAAGGATAGAATATATTCTTCAAAAACTGTTTTTTCTTTTGCTTCATGGAAATTTATCTTGAACCCCAGGTCATCAACGGTTTTTTTATAAGCCAAATCCAGCAGGGTATGTATGTATTCTTCTGCACCGGCAGAAGCAAATAAATTTAAGGTGTTTTTTCTGGATTCTTCTTTGCACGCTACCAGAAAAGAAGGCAGGCTAAAGCAGTGGTCTGCGTGAAAATGGGTGACATATATGGCTTTGATCTTGTTTAAATCTGATTCGGCCCTCATCAGCTGCTGCAGAGTGGTTAAACCACAATCCACTAGAAGCTTATCATCTATCAGGACACTTGTGTTCGCCCGTTCACCGAAGGCTTCCCCGGTTCCTAAAAAGAGCACATTCATGATTTAGGGTTTGGTTACTTGTTTTAATCTTCGTGTGAATTCCTCTAGGGTCTGGAGCATTTGTTCTTTGTTGCCGGCGTTTTCCTCGATTATCTTAACAAATGCGCTTCCAACTATGACCCCGTCTGCTCCTGCGTCACATACTTCCTTAACCTGTTTTGGATTCGATATGCCGAAGCCAACCGCTAAGGGTATTTTGTCAGATGCCTGCTTAACTTTTCTGATCAGCGGGTTTATTGTCCCGGATAATTCTTTTCTTGCGCCTGTGACACCTAAAAGAGAAACTACGTAGAGGAATCCTCTTGAAACCTCCAGTATTTTTTGTAGTCTTTCCTCTGTTGTTGTTTGGGCTACAAGAAAGATTAGATTAATATCGTGTTTGTTGCATGCCAAAAGCAGAGGAGTGGCTTCCTCGACAGGTAGATCGGGAACAATTAAGCCATCTATTCCGGATTCTGTGCAATCTCGGGCGAACTTGTCTAATCCTCTCTGGAGGACTATGTTGTAGTATGTCAAACAGACCTTGGGTACTTTCTCTATTTTTTTTGCTAATTCAAAAAACAAGTCAGGGTTCATTCCCGCATTCAGGCTTCTTTCACTTGCTTTTTGGATGACTACGCCGTCAGCTATAGGATCAGAGAACGGTAACCCTAATTCAATTAAATCTGCGCCGCCTCGGATCATGGAATTCACAATATCCACGGTATCATCAGGTGTCGGATCCCCGGCGGTTACGAAACCTATTAAGGCGCATTCCCGTCTTTTTTTTAGTTCCTTGAATTTTTCTTTTATTCGGATAATTTTCATATTTTCTCCCCTAACGCATCAGCAATTGTGAATACATCTTTGTCTCCTCTCCCTGAAAGATTCATGACAATGATTTGGTCTTTTTTCATTTGTTTGGCAATCTTTATTGTGTGATATATTGCATGCGCCGACTCTAGCGCAGGTACGATTCCCTCTACCCGGCTTAGAAGTTTAAAGGCTTCAAGGGCTTCATCATCTGTTACAGAGGTTGCCGTGATCCGGTTTTTCTTCATTAGGTAGCTTAGCTCTGGTCCGACTCCCGGATAGTCTAGGCCTGCAGCAATTGAGTATGAAACGGTTATCTGGCCGTCTTTGTCCTGCAGTAGCTTTGAGCAGGCTCCATGTAATACCCCATCTGTTCCGGCGCATAGTGTTGCCCCGTGTTTGCCGGTTTTTATTCCTTTGCCTCCTGCCTCCACCCCGATCAATTCTACGTCATCTTCCAGGAATTCATAAAATATCCCTATAGCGTTGCTTCCTCCGCCAACGCAGGCAACGATTGAATCAGGTAATCTGTCTTCTTTTTCATTGATCTGTTTTTTTGTCTCTATTCCGATTATGCGCTGGAATTCCCGCACTATCATAGGATAAGGGTGGGGTCCAACTATGCTGCCTATCAGGTAGTAGGTTGACTTGATGTTTGTTAGCCAGTCCCTCATTGCCTCATTCACCGCATCTTTTAGGGTGCATGAGCCGGATTCTACAGGGATTACCTTTGCATCCATCAGCTTCATCCGGAAAACATTCAGGCTCTGGCGTTCTATGTCTTCTGTTCCCATATAGACCTCGCATTTTATCCCGAGGGCTGCTGCAGCTATTGCGGTTGCGACCCCGTGTTGTCCTGCACCGGTTTCGGCAATTATCCGCTTTTTCCCCATCTTTTTGGCAAGTAACACCTGTCCTAGAGTATTATTTAGTTTGTGGGCTCCGCCGTGAACCAAGTCTTCTCTTTTCAAATATATTTTTGCCCCGCCTATCTGTTCTGTTAGGTTCCGGGCATAGTATAGGGGAGTGGGTCTTCCGGCGAATTCTGTTTGATAGTAGGATAGTTCTTGTCGGAATTCTTCGTCTCTGCGGTATTTATCGAAGGCTGCTTCAAGCTCTTCAAGAGCAGGCATCAGCACCTCGGGCGCGAATCTTCCGCCGTATCCATCAAATCTACCGAGTTTGTCAGGTAAGGTCATCTTCTTTTTTTTCTCCTGTATTTTGTCTTACATTTATTATAAATTGTTCAACCTTCTTTTTATCCTTTTTCCTTGGCTTGGATTCAACGCCGCTTGACACATCCACTGCATAGGGTTTCACAGAATCTATTGCATTTTTCACATTCCCTGGATTCAGTCCGCCTGCCAAGATCACGGGTTTGTTTAGGGATTCTGTAACCTCCCGGCTTATATTCCAGTCATGGACTATGCCAGTGCCCCCTATTAATCCCTTAACTGATGTATCCAGTAAGATAGCATCAACTATCTCAGCGTATTTTCTTGAATTTTTTATGCAATCTGTATCTACTGGGATCTTTTTTATTAGCCTCAACCGGGTTTTTTCTTTTAGTTCTCTGACAAAATCAAGTGATTCGTTTCCATGCAGTTGTATATATTCGGCCCCGGTTTTTTCTATGTTGAGAGCCTCTTCTATGCTCGCAGGTGTTGCGACAACAACCCTTGAAACAAAAACAGGTAAAACATCAAATATCTCTTTGGCGGCCTCTAAATCAATGAATCGTTTTGATTCTTTAACATTTATTACGCCGACCACGTCAGCTCCGGCTTCTGATGCCATCAATGCATCCTCTTTGTTTGTTATGCCGCAGATCTTTGCCTTAATCATTTTCCAGTAAACTCTCTGACTTTTTTTTCGATGTCCTCTGATTCCATTATGCTTGTCCCGATCAAGGCTGCGTCGGCTCCGGCTCTCCGTATCCGTGCCAGGTCTTCTCTGTTGTCAACTCCGCTTTCGCTGACAGTTATCCAGTCCTCCGGGATTTTATTTGCAAGATATTCTGTAGTGCCTAAATCTATTTTTAAGGTGCCTAGATCCCTGTTATTTATTCCAATCAACCGGGCACCCGAATCTAACGCAATACGTAACTCCTCTTCGGAGTGGACCTCAACTAACGCCTCCATCCCCAGTTCATGGGTTTTTTTCACAAACTCCCTGGTTTTCTCACCTAACAGGAAAACAATCAATAAGACTGCGTCCGCCCCGTAGCCATAGCTTTGATGTATCTGGAATTCATCAACAATGAAATCCTTTCGAAGAACAGGAATCGCAACAGCCTCCTTCACCTTCTTTAGGTCATATAAGCTTCCGTTAAAGTATTTATCTGTCAGAACAGATATCGCGCACGCGCCACCCTTCTCCATCTGTTCTGCTGTTTTCACCGGATCAGCATCCTTAATCTCTCCCCGGCTCGGGCTTTTTCTTTTCACCTCAGATATCACCGGATTTAATCCCTTCTCCGCGGCTTTTTCTATCGCAGAGATCAGGCTGCGTTTCTCCTTTATCTTCCGGATCTGTGCAAGTTTCTCCTCCTTTATCTTATCGAAACTAAATTTCATCTACAAAAGTACCTACATTTACATTAAATATATTAGATTAAGTCCTTATTTCTTCGAAGTTTAATCCAAGTCGTATCCGTTACCCATTCCAACTGCCATCAGGTATCCTCTTGCCCGTTCTGCTTTAGGGTACTGGTTCACAAGTTCCCAGAACTCTTTGTTGTGTTTTAGCATCTTTAAGTGCGCAAGCTCGTGTATAACAACATAATCGTGAACAAATTTCGGCATCGTTATCAATCGATCCGAGATCCGGATCTTTTTTTGGGAAATATTGCAGACTCCAAACATGCGAGAATTCTGCTGAGTAGAGTAGCATATCTTCTCCCAGGTTAATTCTCCCTTAAAATATTTTTTATTGAATTTATCCGCCAGTTTACTTAATTCCTGGTCGGCGTTCTGGGCTTTGAGCATATCTTTCCTCTGGCGGACTTCAGTCTTTTTCTTTGCCCACTGAACGTATCCGGATTCTTGTTCACGCGACAAACCCGTTGGAAGATACAAATAGATCATCTCCCCGACTTCCTTGGCGCTTATTGTCTTCTTCCGTCTGCTGCTGCGAATTATTTTAACCTTCATTGGTTGAGAATCAATCATTCCTCATCCTCGAAATACTCATCATACACCTCAGCAAAGGTATCCTTTTTTTCATTCAAGTTCTTCACCAAGAGATGTTTCTGTTAACTACAAACAGTTTTCATGTAAATGTTACTGTTTACGGAAACATTTAACTGTTTATTTGGTGAAATCTATGAATTCTTTAAGTTTTTTATATGCTCTGCCACCATCTAACGTGTCCCGTGCTATCTCTAATCCCTCAGGTAGGTTATCTGCTATTCCGCCGACAACTATCCCTGCTGCGGAATTCAATAAAACAATATCTGTTCTCGGACCCGCCTCTTCTCCTTTGAGGATGTTTTCCAATATTTTTGCATTCTCTTGTGCGTTTCCGCCCGCCAAGTCCTCTGGTTTAGCCCGGTCTAAACCAAGGTCTTCAGGCGTAATATAATAGGTTTTGATTTGGCCGTCTCTGAGCTCGGAGATCTTTGTTTTGCCTAAGGTTGAGAGCTCATCTAGGCCCGGTTCACCGTGGGCGACTATCGCCCTCTTAAGCCCAAGGATCTGGAAAACCTCTGCAAGGACCTCAGTTAAGGCCTCATCAAAGACCCCCATAAGTTGGGCTTGGGCGTTTGCAGGATTGGTTAAAGGCCCCAGTATATTGAATACGGTTCTGACTCCAAGCTCTCTTCGAGCAGGCATAACATACTTCATCGCGGAATGATGCATTGGAGCAAACATAAATCCGATTCCAATCTCTTCTATTCCTTCACTGATTTTATTGAATTCTGTACCCAGGTTGATCCCTAATTCTTCCAATACGTCTGCTGACCCGCATTTTGATGTAATTGATCGGTTGCCGTGTTTTGCTATGGGTATGCCTGCTGCCGCCACAACAAACATCGAAGTAGTTGAAATATTAAAAGTGTTAAGCAGGTCTCCGCCAGTACCGCAGACATCCACCAAGATTCCGTCGACCTGGGGGTTTATTGTTTCTGCGAATTTTCTCATAACCTTTGCAAGGGACGCTATCTCGGTAGGTGTCTCTTTTTTCATTCGCAGCGCAGTTAAAAAAGAACCTATCTGTGCATCAGTCGCATCACCCGACATGATGGCTTCCATCGCCTTCTCAGATTCCGTCGCATTTAAATCCTTTCCGTCCACAAGTTTTTGGATGAATTGCTTCATTTTTTTTTTATTTATTCACCTCAACTGGTAGTATGTTATTTGTATTTTATGATGTAAACCCTTTTTTAGGGATCTATTTTTCAATTCAACTCCAAAAAATTTTTTATTATCTTCATTCCTTCCTTGGTCAGTATTGATTCCGGGTGGAACTGTAGTCCATGGATCGGGAATTCTTTGTGTTTTAGACCCATTATCTCTTGGTCATCTTGGCTTCTTGCAGTCACTTCAAGGCAATCAGGCAGCGTCTTGTCATCCACCGCCAAGGAATGGTATCTCACCACCTCAAAAGGATTGGAGATATCCGCTAACACATCTTTGCCGTTGTGCTCGATTAGGGAGGTTTTCCCGTGTTTCAGGGTTTTAGCCTGCCTGATCTTTGCGCCGAATACGTATCCAATGCATTGGTGGCCTAGACAGATTCCCAGTGTCGGGATCTCTACGCCAAATTTTTTGATCACGGTATTTGATATCTTCGCATCCGCAGGGGTTTTGGGTCCGGGAGAGATGATTATGTGGGTGATTGAGTTCTCATTTATCGCATCCTCTATTTCAGTTATATCGGAGGTATTGCAAAAAACAATCGGGTTTCCGCCAAGCACTCCCACGTACTGCACCAGATTATATACGAATGAATCTATGTTGTCAATTACCAGGACCCGGCATGTTTCAATTTTTTCCATTTTCAGCAGCTAATCTCTCCTCCGTCCATATATTGAACTCTCAAATTTACTTATTACAGGGGATCTCATAGTTACATCTGCAGTCTCCTTTTCAAATTCGAAATTACCAAGCTTAACTCTCCCCATATCGGGTAAATTAGCTATTACTAAAAGTAATACCAACAGGGCTATGACAAACCCTGCATAATTTATAAAGTTACTACTATTCCAATTTAAGGTCAATAATGCAATTGACAAACAAAGCACAACAAATATCAAGAGGTATGCACCCTCTTGCATCTTTGATTTAGTTTGTTTTTCATCAACTATTTTTTCTATCCTTCGGAGGTTACGTTTGACTTTTCTATCTCTGTGATCTAAATTAGCGCTCTCTCTAAATTCAGTTAATGCATCATCTAATTTTTTTAGTTTTACAAATACATAACCCATGTTGTTGTGTAGTTCAGCGTCCTCATTGAATTTAGATGACTTCTTTAATGCATCCCTAAACTCATTCAATGCATCCTCATAGAAACTATCATCATGCAGCCTATCTCCAAGTGACAGATATAACTCTCCAAGCTTCACATGCACACTAGCACATTTCTTGGGAGAATCCATTAAGAGTCCTATGGCTTTATTATATTCCGACTCAGCCTCTCCGATCTCACCTAGATTAACTAATGTACGCCCTAAGTTAAAGTGAGCAACTGCATGCGTAGGATCTATCTTTATCGCCTCACGATACACCACCACAGACTCACCCAACTTACCCAAATCAAACAACACAACCCCTAAATTATTGTGAGCAACTGCAAGAGTAGGATCTATCTTTATCGCCTCACGATACGCCACCACAGACTCACCCAACTTACCCAAACCAACTAATGCAACCCCCAAATTGTAGTGAGCAGGTGCATACGTAGGATCCAGCTCTATCGCCTCACGATACGCCACCACAGACTCACCCAACTTACCCAAACCAACTAATACACTCCCCAAATTGTAGTGAGCAGGTGCATACGTAGGATCTATCTTTATCGCCTCACGATACGCCACCACCGCCTCTTCCAGCTTATCCAAATCAGCTAATGAATTTCCTAAATTGTAGTAAGCAACTGCAAGAGTAGGATCCAGCTCTATCGCCTCACGATACGCCACCACAGACTCACCCAACTTACCCAAACCAACTAATGCAACCCCCAAATTGTAGTGAGCAGGTGCATACGTAGGATCTATCTTTATCGCCTCACGATACGCCACCACCGCCTCTTCCAGCTTATCCAAACCATCTAATAAATCGCCTATATTAGTGTGATCAATTGCTTGATTTATTTTTGCATTTTTCTTTATTTTATTATCTTTTGCAATCTTCTCCGCTAATCTAAAGTAGAAGGAAGCCAATCGATAATTTTCCAATTTATCTTTTTCACCTTCTTCAACACCCATATTGATGAACGCTTTTGCCTTTTGGTTTTCTGTTCCTTTTGACTCTTTTCTGGCAATTTTCAGTGCATCTTCAAATCTTTTGTCTTTTAGAAGTGCCCTTATTTCAGCTAACTTTGTTTTTTTCATCTTCTTTGTTTTTGATTTTTGACTTTCTCTTTCTTTTTTTGATATAATTTTTCACCTCTTTCTTTTCCTTTTTGTTCAATTTCCTCAATATAAATCTGGGGAAACTGTGCTCTTTCTATTATCTTCTCAAGTTGGTGATGATATTCAACCGCCTCTTTTTTCCAATACTTCTTAGTATGTTCCCCTACATCCACATCAGGGTCTTCAGCCAATTTTTCATGTGCATCTCCTTGGGCCTTTAGCGAGATAGCATCCTTTATCTTCTTTTTTCTGCCTCTTTTTTGACTCATTTATCTGCCTCGGTTCTTAGCTGCACCCATTTCTTTATTATAGTATTTCTGAGTTTCTTCAACTCATTCCTTGTAACGTGGGGTATCCCTTTCATCCCTGCCTTTGACAAACCATATAGCTGTTTTGTCTCTTCAAGTATCTTTTGATCTGTTTTGATTTTTGTTGTTTTTCCACTAAGTTCTTCCTCCAATATTTCAAGCCCCCTCAAATTCGAGTAGAGTATGTGACTTAGGTCCATAAGGGTTAGGGATTCAAATAGTTTTTCGTCTTCAAGTTTGAAGAGGATTAACTGAATTTCTTCAAGTTTTTTGATATAATCTTCTTTGGTTTTTTTGGAATCCATAATTGTTATACAAACGCCGTCATCGTATAAAACGGCCCCTTTTTTTATGGCGTGTTGTACGTAGATTTTGTCGTACCCTTCAGCAGGCTGTATCTCTATACTCAGCGGAAACTTGTATTTATCTGCCAATTCCTCTAAATTTTTATCAGATATTATCAAAATATCTATATCACTAAGGTAGGTCGTATCCCCCGAGATCATTGAACCATGCAGTATTATGGCCCTTATATTCCTTGAGTGTAATGCAATATCCTCTATTAATTGATCAGGTATTGGTAGGTTCCTTAAACCAAGTTCTTTAATCTTAATCCATTTCGTTGGTGCTACTATCTGATATTCTCCCCGCTTATGCGTTACCAGCATATGGTCTTTTTTCATTCGTGATAAGGTTACCCTTGTTTTGTTTTTTTCTAGGGTTAATGCTTTTGCAGCATCATCTGCAGTTATTGTCTTATTCTTGAATTGTAGCCACAATCGCTGATATTGGGTGAATAAACTTGGCATAATAACATTATTGTTATTATTTAATAAAAATAACAAATTTGTTATAAACCAGATAAATAACAAATTTGTTATAAACGGGATATAAAGGAGTTAGGGGCTATTCAACATATCCAATCGCGTCGATTTCAACCTTTATATCGCTTGGGAGTCGCCCAGCTTGTATGCATACACGTGCCGGGGGGTTTTTGTTGAAATATTTTTCATATATTTTATTAAATCTCTGGAAATGATTCATATCGCTTAAATACACTGTCACCTTTAGCGTATTTTCAAGGGAGGATCCGGCCTCAAGCAGTATCGTCTTTAGGTTATCAAGGGTCTGTTCGGCTTCCTCCTCGATTTCGCCTCTCATTATTTCATTTGTCTTAGAGTCTATTGGTCCCTGGCCGGAAACAAAAACCAGGTCACCGTAGATGACTGCCTGCGAATACGGACCCTTTGGCTTCGGTGCGTTTTCTGTATATAATGTTTCACGGATTTTCATTTTATACCCAATGCTCTTAGCATGCCTTTTCCTTTGTTCATTGTTTCATAATATTCGTTCTCTGGAATCGAATCTGCCACGATGCCTGCACCCACCTGGACGTAGGCTTTATCTTTCTCAAAAACTATTGTCCGGATAGTTATTGCATGATCCATGTTTTTATCGAATGAAAAATATCCTACGCATCCGGAATATATTCCTCTCCGCGTAGTCTCCAGTTCTTCTATGATCTCCATTGCCCGGACCTTGGGTGCTCCGGAAACGGTTCCTGCAGGAAATATTGATTCTAGGGCATCGAATTCGTCTCGGTCTTTCTTTAGTTCGCCGACCACCTCGGAGACCATGTGTTGTACGTGAGAATATTTCTCAACTTCCATGAATTTAGTCACCTTAACTGTTCCGAATTCTGCAACCCGCCCAACATCGTTTCTCCCGAGGTCAACAAGCATCAAGTGTTCCGCCCGTTCTTTTTCATCGTTTAGCATCTCATCTGCGAGCAGTTTATCCTCCGTGGGTGTTTTTCCCCTCGGCCGTGTGCCGGCTATCGGATAGGTTTCAACCCGCCTATGTTCTACCCGCACCAGCATCTCAGGGGACGACCCGATTATCTTCCGGTCACCTAAGTCAAGGTAATACATATACGGGGATGGATTAATCTTTTTCAGGTTGCGGTATATCGAAAATTTGTCTCCGGCGTATTCTGTCTCAAGGCGCTGGGATAATACCACCTGAAGTATGTCTCCTGCATAGATGTAGTCTTTGGCGGCTCTTACATTATCCTCGAATTCTTTCTTGGATATGTTCGAAGAATAATCACTTGGATTCAGGATGTTTACCTCATTTAGATCAGGGAACTGGGATATTTTGTCGGCAATCTCCCGTAGATCCCTCTTTATCGTTTCCTCGTCGACATCTTTAACGTCTTTAACGTCGTTTCCCTTAAGGAATTGGTGTGACAGAAGATAGGTTTTATTCTCTAAGTGGTCAAAGATTATGTTGTTTTTGGTTAATATGAACTCGCATTCGGGTTCTTTGAGGTCGTTTTTTGTGTTCTCTTCCAAGTCGATAAAGTATCGGATTAAGTCATATGTGTAATAGCCGACGAATCCGCCGAAGAACCGGGAGATCGGATCCTTTGTCAGGTTAAACTCGTTTAAGAGGTTTCTCATCACCTCCAGGGGGTTGTTTCCTGTAGCTTTTATATGTTCCAGAGCCGGATCAAAAATATTTAAGTTAATGTTTTTTGCGTTGATTGTTAATTTAGCAGCTGGATTGAATCCAATGAAACTGTATCGGGCGGTTTTTTCTCCGCCTTCGGAGGATTCGAGTAGATAAGTATTTTCTCCGCGGATTGCTTCATATGTCTTCTCGGGGTTTCTTTCGGTGATTTCTATGTGGATTGGGAAAACTTGCATAACATATATGAGGTATTTTGTATATAAATATACATAAATGTATAGATATGGGCATTTGTATCAGCAAGGATTTAAACCAAAATATAGTGGCAGAAGAATTCGTCGGTTTGTTATTGTTACAGCAAGGATTAGTTAGGCACTACATTATCCATACAACCACTCAAAACAATAACACAAATAAGATAAAAACAAAAAAGAAGAAGACACGCAACAATAATAGTTTCTACCGCCCACACCCCTCAGGTAACAATAAAGCGCATAACAGGTAAGGGGGGGAAAGTAGATCAGCTTAATACAGTAACTTTTTTTACTCCAGAGATTTGCAGTATTTCGTCTATTTTTTCTCTTGGAATGGGTTTTTCGGTGATTATGGTGGTTTCGGCGTTTTCGAACATCGGGTCCTCGGAAATTATTTGTCTAATGCTTATCTCGGCGTCGTCGATTATTTTTGTAACCCCTGCGATAATGCCTTTTGAGGCTGCGTCAGTTGGGATGATCTCTATTGCCCCATAGCCTATCTCCGGGGCGACATCTCTTAATAGTAATGCGGAATCCAGTTTCGTATAGATTTTTTTTAGCCGGGGTTCGTTGAGAATAGAGTTTATTGTTGCTTTAACTACTCTCCGGTCTACATTTAGGACCTTTGCAACCGAGGTGTAGGGTATCTCTATTTTCCTCAAGAAAAGTCCTCCATCCTCCGACACCCTTAGGGCATTCTTCAGGAGGAATTCTGCTACGCGTCTCTGTTCTCTTTTCCTTGAGAAGGTTTTTTCGATATCAAACATTGTTTCCTTTTTTATTCTCTCAGTTTTCAATAAGTTATCATTCTATAATATATTTTAAATCTTGGATAAAAAAAAGAGATAGGTAGATACAATGCTAAAGGATATTAAGACACTTAATGGGATTGATTTCTCCGGGAAAACCGTTTTGGTCAGGATAGACATTAATACGCCGATCAGGGTGAGCACCGGTGAGTTACTCGATGACAGAAGATTTGTATCACATAAGGATACGCTAACAGAGCTTATAGAAAAAGGCGCAAAAATAGTTATTCTTGCGCATCAGGGCCGGCCCGGTGAGGCGGATTTCACGACCATGGAAAAGCACGCAATCCACCTCGGCGAGGTTATCAACCACCCGGTAGAATACATCGACGCCACATTCAGTTCCTATGCACTTAAAAAGATAAAGAAGATGAAAAACGCTGAAGTGCTTATGCTTGAGAATGTGAGGTTTTACTCAGAAGAGGTGTTAAATAGGCCTCCTGATGCTCAGGCGAAAACCTTTTTAGTCCGGAAACTATCAGAGGTTGTTGATTTCTACGTATCTGATGCATTCGCAACCGCCCATAGGTCTCAGCCTTCGATGGTGGGTTTCCCGTTGGTTGTTGAATCCCTTGCAGGCAGATTAATGGAAAAAGAGCTTAAGAGTATTGACAGAATAACAAAGGATCCTAAAAAGCCTATTGCATTTGTTTTGGGAGGAACCAAGGCAGATGATTCCTTGCGTGCTTCAAGGCGTGCCTTAGAGAACGGCACAGATTATATCTTAACAGGGGGGGTCTTAGGTAACATATTTTTGGTTGCTAAAGGCTACCGGATCGGGGACCCTAACATAGAGTTTATCCGCGGGAAAAAAATGGTTGATCAAATAGATGTTGCAAGAGAATTGTTAAATGAGTTTGGAGACAGGATAATTCTGCCAGTGGATGTTGCCTTAGATAACTTTGGGAAGAGAATGGAGATCCCGGTTTCAGAGCTCCCCAGAAACAAGAATATAAGTGACATCGGTCATGAAACAGTTAAAAAATTCAAGGAAATAATTGATGAATGCGGAACAATATTTGCAAAAGGTGCGCTTGGCATATTCGAAAAAGAGGGTTTTGCCTACGGTACTGAGGAGGTAGTAAAGGCAATAGCTAATTCTGATGCATTCTCTGTTATCGGCGGAGGGCATTTGGTTGCTTCTGCAAGGAAGCTGGATATATCAAAAAAAATAACACATATAAGCTCAGGCGGAGGGGCAAGCATAAGCTTGCTTGCAGGATATAAGTTACCTGCTGTGGAGATCTTAAGGCAAAAATAGGCGCGTTTTATACTCCAGTGCCCAAAATATAATCTAACCATAAATGAGAGAAAATGTATAAGATAGGAGAAGCATTAGTTGGAAAAGATAATGAAGTAGCTCACATTGATCTGATAATAGGCGACAAAGAAGGTCGTGTCGGGGAAGCATTCGCAAATGGTTTGACGCAGTTGTCTGCGGGACATACCCCGGTTCTCTCAGTTATTAGGCCGAATCTTCCAACTAAACCATACACCCTTGTAGTTCCCAAGGTCACAGTAGATGATATGAAGGACGCTGAAAAGATCTTTGGTCCGGCTCAGGCCGCGGTCGGGAAAGCTATTGCAGACTCAGTTGAGGAAGGGATTATACCAAAGGATCAGATCGAGGATTTGGTTATTATCTGTTCGGTGTTCATTCACCCCGAGGCAAAGGATTATAGGAGGATATATCAGTATAATTACGGGGCGACAAAGCTTGCATTGAAGAGGGCTATGTTGGATTATCCGTCATTGGATAAGATAATGTTTGATAAGGATAGAGCGGTACATCCGGTAATGGGTTTCAAGGTGCCGAGATTGCCTAAATGGAATGCCCCTTACCTGCAAATCGCGTTGGATGCTCCGAACATTGAGATGATTAAAAGGGTTATTAGTGAACTGCCGCACAGTGATAAGATCATTCTTGAAGCAGGGACTCCCTTGATTAAAAAATATGGAACAGAGGTTATCGGGCAGCTCAAGTCTGCTTCAAATAATGCCTTTGTGATCGCAGACCTTAAGACATTAGATGTGGGCCAAGTTGAGGTGGATATGGCCTTTGATGATGGAGCAGATGCAGTGGTTGCTTCGGGTCTTGCGACGCCGGAGGTAATCGACAAGTTTATTTATGAGGCTAAGAGGCTTGGAATCTATGCAATCATTGATATGATGAATGTCGACGATCCGGTAAAGAAGCTGAAGTCTCTTAGGGACGTACCTGATATCGTTATCCTGCATAGGTGTGTTGACTCGGAGAAGACTCAAGAGCTGAGATTTGATAAGATAAAGGAGATCAAGAAAGGGTTTCCGAACATCTATGTTGCAGTCGCTGGCGGGATAAACCCAAACACGGCTCCGTTGGCCTTGAAAGAGGGTGCAGATATCATAATAGTGGGTAGGTTCATAACACAATCTAAAGACGTTGAGAGATCAACCCGATTGTTCATAAACCAGATAGGTGGCGACATAGATTTGAACCGGGTGCATGTAGAATAAGTTAGTCTAAATCTACTATAATAGATTTGAACAGGATGCATGTAGAATAGGTTAGTCTAAATCTACTATACCCCCTGAGTCAAAGAGTGCATTCAGTGTTGCTATTGATGCGGATGAGGTGTATTCCTCACTATCTGCCTTCGCTAGTATCTGGACGATGTATAGGACATCGGTAACGCCTGCATTGTCAAGTATGTTATCAATCTGTTTGCTTAGGTCTTCTCTGATTTTCTTTTCTATTTCAAAATCCGATATGAATGCAAGTTGCTTGATTCCTTCGCCTTTGACCGTAGGTATTAGGGAGACTTTTAGTATCTTGTTTTTGTCGAATCCCAATCCGGGATCAGATAGGGTCATCCCGGCCTTTATCCACTCCATGACGGCGATGTTGCTTATCCCAAGCTCTGAGAGTCTTTTTTTGACTGCATCCAGTTTTTCGCTTTTCACCTGCATTGTTATTTCTCTTCCAACAAGAGACATGTGCAATATGCCCTCCATTGGCAGATCCTTGAATAGATCTTCTATGTGCCTGCCGTTGTAGGATCCAGATAATGCAACAGAATATTTCATCTTCAAAGTATAATAGGATAGATATAACCTATTTTGTGAATAAATATGGGAAATGTAGAAACTTCTATTAAACTAAAAACTCATCCGGAGGTTTATAAGCCTGCAGAGGACTCGTTTCTCTTAGCGGAAAATCTTGGTGTTTCTGTAGGGGGTGTTGTCTTGGATATGGGTACCGGAACGGGTTTGTTAGCTCTTGTGGCTGCAGAGAAAGCAAAGCATGTTTTAGGTGTTGATGTTAACCTAAATGCTGTAGAGCTTGCAAAAGAGAATGCCTGTGTTAATAGGATAGATAATGTCAGATTTAGGGTAAGTGATCTCTTCAGTAACATAAGAGGAGATGAACGATTTGATTGCATAATATTTAATCCACCCTATCTTCCGGTTGAGGAGAATGGTCTTTTGGAGAAGGCTTGGTCAGGTGGCTGCGGGGGTATGCAGACCATTAGAAGATTTGTCGCTGATGCTCCTGCATACTTGAATCAGGGAGGGATAATCATGCTCCTCATTTCCTCAGTTAATGGAATAAACAATGTTTGTGCACTACTTAGAGAACATAATCTGGAGCCGGAGATTGTAGCAAACAAGAAACTCTTTTTTGAGGAACTCTATGTCTTAAGGTGCTGTTTTTCTGCTATTTAATCAACCGGAACCTAATTAGTAACGGTGATGTCAGATGAAGAAATCTATGCTTGTTTTTTTGGTTTTAGTATCTTTGATGAATTTTGTTTGTGCAGATTATCTTGAGCAGGAATGTATATATCAGAGGGAAGGTTCCCATATAACCTTCGTTTATGCGGGAGACTTGTTTGGTGACGGAGTAAAGGAAATATTTGCTGGATCAGATAATGGTCAGCTTATGGATTTCACTTACAGGGATTGTAGGAGGCAGTGGACGCCTGCATGGTCTCATCTTCAAAAGGGTGAGGATAAAAACAAGATCATGGATGTGGGTGTGAGCAACCTGGATAACGACGGTAAAAATGATCTCGTTGTCGCTGCATATTCACGGGATGATTATCTCTTTGTTCTCAGTAATGAAGGTTTCTTCAGGTGGAGTGAGGAAAAGGCAGGAGGTCTTGTTCTCTCGCTTGATATCTTGGATATGGACGGGGATGGTTTAGATGAGATTATAATCGGGAACGGTGGAAATCGTGTAGTTGTAATAGATGGAGAAGATGACATAAAGTGGGTAGCCTCCCTTGATAATCCAGTCTATTTCGTGAAGGCTGTTGATGTGGATAACGATGGCTCTATGGAGGTTGTTGCATTAACCAATAAGTATCTTAACTCGGCTGGGGTGTATGTCCTTGACAGCAATGGTTCGGTTATCTGGAATCATCCGATATATGAAAGCATATATCAGGCATCAGAGGACACGATAAGCATAGCAGACCTAGACGGCGACGGCATGCAGGAGATTGTTGTTGCAACATACAAAGAGGGAGTAGTTGCCCTTGATTATAAGGGGGACTTGGTGTGGAGTTATTTGACAGATAAGCTAGTAAGATCCGTTCACATCTCAGATATTGATGATGATGGTAAACCTGAAGTATTATTCGGCTCCAACCCCTACCTGTATTTTCTTGACTCACACGGGAATCTAAAAGATAAGACGAATATAAATGGTTCTGCGCGTATAATCCAGTCTGCGGATCTGGCAGGTGGCGGATATGAGGATATGGTTGTCGGCACAAACAATATGATAAAGGTTATTGGACGGGACGGTACGATAAAGGGTGAATGGAGCCTCGGAAAAGACGTAAGCACTTTGTCTATGCAGATATCTGATCTTGACAACGACGGTAAAGCAGAGATTATTGCAGGTTATGGTTGGGAGGGTGCAAGGCTGGATCATGGACATAAGTCAGGTGAACTCATAATATTGAAGAGCACCAGAATTCAAGAAACCCCAACAACAGTTCCAACTATAACAACAACACCTATGCCCGAAACCACTACAACAACAGTTTATAGTCCGCCGGAAACAGGGGCCACAACCACAACAATCAAAACAACCTCAACCATGCCAGAGATAGATGATGAATCAGGTATTTCTTGGTTAACAATCATTTTAGGTGTTTTTGCAGTAGGTGTGGTGGTTTTTGTCTTGTTGGCTGTGATCGTTTTTGTTTTCGTGATGAAAAAAAAGAAAAAGAATAGATCAAAAGATGAGGAGACCAGTGTATCTAAAGAAGAAAAAATTATTGAGGATATCATTGAGGAGAAAGAACATGAGGTTAAGTGAGGTAGACATAGAACCAATACAGAAAAAAAAGAGCAATGGATGAAGTGAAGCCATTAATTGAGGCCGCGTTGTTTGCATCAGGGAAGCCTTTGAGTGTGGAGGATCTTGCGAGGACGTGTAGATCGGGGAGTATGGGTCTTATCCGCAGGTTTGTTGAGGAGTTGTCCGGAGAGTATGAAAAAAGGGATTCGGGGCTTGTTATCAAGAAAACTGATGATGGATATCTGATGCATGTGAAACCTGATCTGGAGAACAGAATAATTCATCTCGTCCCGGAAACTGACATGCCTGCCCCGATATTGAAAACATTGGCGTTGATCGCCTATGATCAGCCGGTGAAACAGTCAGATATTGTTAAACAAAGGGGTAATAAATCGTATGCGTATATAAAATTTCTGCGCCAGAGGAATTTGGTTGAAGGTAAAAAGGAGGGTAGGACAAGAATCCTCACAGTAACATCCAAATTCAAAGACTACTTTCATATAGAGGACCTAAATAAATTTATAGAGAAGAAAGGGGGGGAAGGTTTAAATAAATTTATAGGAGGGGGAAATGATTGACCCTGTCTTTCAGTTTTGGCAGAGCAGGTAAAATAGGGGAGGGTACTGGATTAAAATGTTGTTTGACGTGCATTCTCATCTGGATCTTCCGCAGTTTGATCCTGACAGAGAGAAGGTTATTGAACGTGCATATGAGGCAGGTGTCTTTATAGTAAACTCTGGTCTCGGCCCTGAGAGCATAGAACGGACCCTCAGGCTGTCGAGAGGATATGATAATGTATTTGCAACCCTTGGGCTTTCTCCGCAGGAATTTGATCAAGGAGTCATAGATAAGACTATTGAATTGATAAGGAAGCATAGAAAAGAGATCATAGGTATTGGCGAGGTCGGGCTCGATTACTATTGGGTCAAGGATGATGTGATGAGAAAGAAGGAGCATAAGAACCTTGGATTGTTCAGGGAATTATCTATTGAATTAAATCTTCCGTTGGTAATACATTCAAGGGATGCAGAAGAGGACATAATTCAGATATTGCAGGATGATGAAATCGGTGCATTATTGCATTGTTTCTCTGGCAGCGTCGGGCAGGCCAAGAACGCGTCATCCTTTGGTTGTCTGATATCGGTTCCAACCTCTGTTGTTTACTCAAAGAAGAAGCAGAGGATGGTAAAAGAATTGCCCTTGGAGTGTATCGTCCTTGAAACGGATGCCCCGTATCTATCGCCTCAGCCTAGGACAAGAAATGAGCCAGTGAACATATTATCATCCCGGGACATGATAGCAAAGATAAAGGGTGTTGATGAGTGCATTGTCGAAGAGGTTACAACAGAGAACGCGAAACAGTTTTTTAATTTAAAGGGGAATTTAACATAACCCTGTTTTTTTAGCTAAAATGAAATCCAATAAAAAAAAGGAATTTTCGAAAGTTGTCTTAGAGCAGTCTAGGATGCTTTCAAAATATCTGGAAAAATATCCCTCATTTTTTGAGGGTCAGGCAGACGAACTAAATAGATTCTATGAGTTTATTGAGGGAAGTCGTGCGATACATCTCTACGGCAAAGGCAGGACAGCTAACTCCGCAATAAGCCTCGCCCTCAGGCTTAAGCACTTTGGGTATAATATCTGGTTTGTAGGTGATGTTGTAAAGGAGAGGATTAAGGGAGGGGATCTTGCGATATTGTTTTCTGGTTCGGGTGAGACCGCTGAAGTAGTTAATGTAGCCAAGAGGGCTAAAGAAGACAACGCCTATGTTGTTGCAATATCATCGTACGCTAAGAGCACCTTAACTAAGTATTCTGATCTTGTGATTCTGCTCCCGGGGGGGCTTGAGAAAAAGAAGGGATGGGATTATCTCGAGGCTCAACTGGCTCCTGAATCCATGAATGAACCGCTCTTCTATGGGGGAGGAGAGTTTGAAACGATGGCCTATCTTTTCCAGGAGACCTTGATAAGTTGTATAGGGAAATACAAAAAGATTCCAGCGCATATCGTAGCTAGGGAACATGAACGTGATGAAATAAAGGAGTGAATAAAATAAAATGCCTGAAAAGATGACATATTCAAAGGCTGGGGTGAATATTGAAAGAGAGGATTTGGCGATAAAAGGTATAAAAAAGATCCTACAAAAAACATTCAAATTCCGTAAAGGGAAGATAGGAGAGGTGATGGGTGATATAGGATCCTTTGCAAATGTAATTGATTTAGGTGATTTCGCGCTTGCAATGTGCACTGACGGTGTCGGTTCAAAGATTCTTATAGCACAGGAACTAGGCAAATATGATACAGTTGGAATAGATCTTGTTGCTATGAACGTGAATGATCTCATCTGTATTGGAGCAGAGCCTATTGCAATGGTTGATTATCTTGCAGTGAAGATGGTGAACCCGGACATTATAAAAGACATAGCTTTAGGTATATATGAAGGTGCCATGCAAGCAGAAATCGCAGTTATTGGAGGAGAAACTGCAACCTTGCCTGAGATCATAATAGGTATAGGAGAGAACGGCTTTGATCTTGTGGGAACCGGTATCGGAGTTGTAAGAAAAGAAAGGAAGATAACAGGGGATAGGATACATGCAGGGGATGTTGTCCTCGGCTTTAAGAGCTCAGGTATACACTCTAATGGTCTGACTCTCGCAAGAAAAGTCCTTCCAAGAAACATGTGGATTGATCTTCTTACACCAACAAGGATCTATGTAAAAGAGGTTATGGAGCTTATAAGAGACTATGACATCCATGGGCTTGCACATATTACCGGCGGGGGGGTTAAGAATCTCCTTAGGTTAACGGACTTAGGATTCTGTTTAGATAATTTACCTAAGCCCAAGATGATATTCGGGAAGATCCAGGAGATGGGTAACATCTCCGATAAAGAGATGTATAAGACATTCAATATGGGAATCGGATTCTGTGTTATTGTAGATAAGGTATCCGCTGATGAAATCATAAGCAAGCACGGATCTGAATGGAAGATAAGCAAGATAGGTTATGTTACAGAAGAACCAGGTGTCAGGGTATTAAAAGATGATGAGGAGATAGTATTCAGGTAGTATCTTATTTTTGGAATCTAAATAATTGAGGGAATAGATTAAAATGCCGATACAGAAAGTCGAAAAAATATGGATGAATGGGGAGCTTATTAACTGGGATGATGCCAAGATTCATTTATTAACTCACGGTTTACATTATGGATCAGGTGTTTTTGAGGGGATAAGGTGTTATAATACAAGAGAAGGTCCGGCAGTCTTTAGATTAAAGGAGCACATGCAGCGTCTCCATGAGTCGGCAAGGATCTATCGGATGAATATTCCGTATTCAGTGGATGAGTTGTGTAAGGCGACAAAAGAGCTCATAAAGGCAAATAAGCTAGAGGAGGGTTACATTCGCCCGATCGCATATAGAGGCTACGGTGAGATGGGGTTGAATCCATTGAATGCTGTTGTTGATACCGCAATTGCTATCTGGCCTTGGGGAACATATCTTGGAGAAGAAGGCTTAAAGAACGGGATTAAAGCAAAGATATCCTCCTTTCAGAGGATCGCACCTAACACACTGCCCTCGGGTGCGAAGGCTACTGGACAGTACATAAACTCTATTCTGGCAAAATTGGATGCATTGGATTCAGGTTATGATGAAGCAGTAATGCTCGACTTCAGGGGGTTTATCTCAGAAGGCCCAGGAGAGAACATATTCATAGTCAAGGATTCGAAATTATTCACTCCTCCCGCACACGCAAGTATTCTCCAAGGGATAACAAGAGATGCAGTAATTAAGATATCGGGTGAGTTGGGTTATAGTGTGAATGAAACAGACATCACAAGAGATATGCTCTATAACGCAGATGAGGCATTCTTCAGCGGAACCGCTGCAGAGATAACACCGATAAGGCAGATAGATGGCATGATAATAGGTAAACCCGGCCCCATAACAAGGGGTATACAAGATAAATTCTTTAGTATAGTGAAAGGGAAAACCGCAGGATATGATAATTGGTTGGATTATGTCTGATTAAGGCCTATCCGTTCTCAATTAAGGTTCCGGTGAATTCCTTTCCTTCTATTGCGTTCCTCAGGTTCTCAAGATTTCTTCCATTGAGAAAAATCGTCTTTAGGTTGGATCTCTGTATTATCTTAACCGCTAGGATATCCACTAACTCGTATTGTCCTGCGCCGGCAGAATAAGACTTAATCATGTCTACAAGCTTTTCAGAAGAAAGTTTTTCATACATTATTGCATCAGTGTGTTTTTCAGGGTCCTTGTCGTATATGCCGTCTACGTTAGTTGCATTAATCAGTACATCTGCTGTTATGTATTCTGCAAGTAAGGCCGAGACTGCATCCGTTGAGTGCGCTGGATGGGTTCCACCCATCACAACTATTTTTCCCGAATCAAGTGCCTTTAACGCACCTATGAAGTCTCTCGGAGGCTCACGTGTTGCCTTTTCTCCGATCACGGCAGATAAAAGCCGTGCATTCAATCTTGTTGCATTGATCCCTATGAGGTCGCAGAATATCTCTGATGCACCGGAATCTCTTGCGTGTCCAATATATTTTCTGGCTAATCTCCCGCCCCCGGTTACGATTGAAATCTGGCAGCTATCTGAGATATCGTTCACCAGTTCAGCAAGGTGTCTTGCATATATTATGTCCACTTCATCCGGGACAAGTATTGATCCGCCGATTGATATAACTACCCTCATTTTTTTACGCATTAATTTATCATAATTCTAATTAGATATATGAATCAACCTAGATATATGAATCCAGATAAAATAGATCTCCTTGTTTTTGGTGATACTGCAATAGATTATTTTTATGAAGTAGATCAGATCCCCAAGATCAATAATGCTTCTGATGTTATCGGAGCGATGCAATTCTACGGGGGGATGGGTGCAAACACTGCAGTTGTTGCTAATGCACTTGGGCTTGAAACGGGTTTGGTTAGTGTTATAGGAACCGATGCAGAGGATTATAGGAAGTATATGGAGAATCTCGGGATAAAACTTTACCTGAAGGGTATCTTTGGGGATACAACAAAATCCATATTCTTTAAGGATAATGAAAACCAGATCAGCTTCTTCTATAAAGGCGTCACTGAAAAACTAGAGGAATTAGATTTCAGAAAAGATCTTGGTCTAAGTAAAGAGGATCTTGAGAACACTAAATGCATATATATGGCAAGAACCTACCTTGAGCTTCAGAGGAAGGTCGCAAGGCATTGCAAGCGTATGTTCCTAGTTTATAATCCAGGCTACGGTGTCTTCAAGTTCAGGACCATACCAGAGATATTCTACAAGATAATAAAGAACACAGATGTCCTTGTTCTGAATCACCATGAATTGCAGCACCTAAAGGATATAGGGTTCAGGCTAAATTTTAGTCTTGGCCCCTCAATCTTCCTGATTACGAAAGGGGGCATGGGCTGCGGCATCTATTCAAAGGGCGCTGAAATAAATGTTCCCGCATTTAAAACAGATGTTGTTAATGCAGCAGGTGCAGGTGATGCATTTAATGCAGGATTCATTGCAGCGCACATCAGAGGATTTGACACCTATGATGCTGTGAAGATAGGGAACGCCACCGCGTCCTTTATCGTTGGAGGGTGGGGGTGTCAGACGAATCTTCCGGCATGGGAAAAAGTCATGGAACGGTACAAACGGATATAGGACAAAATCTACATTCTTTCTCAATTAGTATCAGCTCCCGTTCACTGAATACCTCAGGAATTACAGTAATCAGCATCATAGCATTACTCACACTTATTTTATCCTTCATGCCCTGTATAAAATTAAGAGTAGAGTCAAAGCCATTATGACTAATCAGGTATTCGATTCCATCCAACAATATAATCTTTCTCTCGCTGCCTGCAATAAAATCCATTAATCTAGCAAATAATTGAGGTATCTGAGGTGAAATAGATCCGTCGTATGTTAGGGATTCTGTTAACCAGAGCAAGGATGTGTTTTCGGTATTTGGACCGTAAGTGGTTTTAAGTTCATCTGGATTTGTCCTCGATATCCATAACCCAGGATATGTGTCGGTTTCATATAAAAATAATTCAATGCATTTTCTTGGTTTCTTTTCCTTTATTAGGTATATTTGACCGCCTTCCAGTCTCTCTTGGGTTTCGGGGCTTATTTTATCCCTCTCTGCGTTGACGCCTCGGTCTCGGAGTATCTCCAGTTTCACGTCAGTTTCTACAAGTTGTTTTTCGTATCCGACGAGTATTTCTCTGAACATGTCTTCGTCTAATTGTCGGTTATAGTATCTTGACCGCACCACTTTGATCTTTTCTTCTATCTCATCTTTGGATAGGATAAGTTTCTCTATATCGGCGCGTTCACTTTTTGAGCGCATACCTAGTCTTGTTTTCTCTTCTTCCATTATTTCTCTGAATCCATCTTCAGATGACATTAAGACGTTTTCCTTAAATTCTTTCATATTGTTCATGAGTTCGGCGTATAGGTCTCCTTCACCGCTCTCTGTAATCTGTTTCTCTGCAGAACAGTACCAGGAGGAAAGAGAGGTCTTATATGATTGGATGACCGTAATGAAGTCGCGCAGCTCAACCTTTCTATCCTTACCGCCCTTTAAAGCCTCCTCCCAGGGTAGCTCAACTGCTAAATCACATATTGCTTTTATGTCTGATGAAGCGTATCCGTAGGTTAAACTAGTAAGTTTATTGAAGTTAACACCAGGCGATATGGGTTTATCTCTTATGTGTATCTTAAATATCTGTTCTCTTGCATCAAGGTCGGGTGGCGGAACAAATATCTGTTTTGTGAATCTCCCAGCCCTCCTGAGCGCAGGATCTATGTTCCATGGAGTGTTCGTAGCTGCGATGATAACCAACCCCTTAGTCTTCTTGAATCCGTCCATCTCCGTCAGGAACGCATCAATGAGGCGTTTCCCTAATTCGGTATTATCCTTATCTCTTCTGCCGGCTATTGCATCAATCTCGTCAAAGAATAAAATGGCTGGCGTGTTCCGGTTTGCCCGCTCGAAGATCTCTTGGATGTTTTTCTCTGATTCGCCGGTTTTATCAGAGAGTATGTCAGTGAGCCGGATATTAAAAAACGCCACATCACATTCACCTGCTGTCGCCCTCGCTATATAGGTTTTGCCGCAGCCAGGTGGCCCATATAGGAGAAGAGATCCGCCGACCTCTTTTTTGAATTCTTTTGAAAGTTCTGGATTAGTTAAAGGGTATATGATAAGTTTTTTTATTTCTTCCTTAACCTGCTCCATGCCCCCCACATCAGAGAAGTTCAGCCCGGGTTTTTCAACCTGATCGACCCCTCCCCCGTATTTGAGTATGTATTTTGAGAATTCGCCAAATAATTTCTCTTCGCCACTTGACCTGAGTTCTTTATGAGCCAATTTAAACCAAGGAATAAGAGAGGGTTTCTGTTTTTTTATAGCCTGTTCGAAATCAGTCATCTGGATCTTCCTTTCGGCGTCTCCTTTCATCGCCTCACCCCAGAGTATATCCACTGCACGGTCACATATTGCTTTTATGTCTGATGAGGAGTATCCTTTGGTTAACTTTGCAAGTTTTGCCAGATCCACGTCTTTTTCCAATGGTTTGTCTCTTAGGTGTATCCTAAATATTTTTTCTCTTGCATCAAGGTCAGGTGGCGGAACAAATATCTGTTTTGTGAATCTCTCAGACCTCCTGAGCGCAGGATCTATGTTCCAGGGAGTGTTCGTAGCTGCAATGATAAGCACTTCTCTGCCTAGGCTTTCAACGCCGTCCATCTCCATTAGGAATTGGTCGACCTCCATCTTCTCAGTGTAGTCCATTGTGCCTCCTCTGCATCCACCTATCGCATCCAATTCATCAAAAAATAGTATGGAAGGCGCATTCCTTCTGGCCTCCTCAAAAATCTTGTGGAGGCTTCCAGCCTCTGATTGCACGCCTTTGTTCACAATTTCACTGATGTTGACATTGAAAAAGGGTAGCCCTATTTCTCCGATGGTTGCTTTTGCTATATGGGTTTTTCCGCACCCCGGCGGACCATATAATAATATTGCTCCACCGCATTTTTTCCCTATTTGTTTGGCAAATTCAGGGTTTACCATAGGGCTTAGAATGGTTTCCCTGATCTCTTTTTTTACCTCCTCTAATCCACCTATATCAGAAAAATCTATCGCAGATTCCTGGATTGGGACTGATCCGGCAACAGATATTGACGTACTTAATGATATGGGTTTTAGTTTTACTCCTTCTTTTTGTTTCACCCGGAAATCGTGGATAAAGCAAACAGGAAAATGTCTTTCAGGTGATTTGATCTTGTGTTGGCCCACCCGCTCATAAACAGCAGTCAAATAAGGCATAAAGACTATGCCCTTTAAAATAATCTTTGCATCAAATAGAGTAGTAAGTAGGTGAGACAGAGCATCTATTGAATGCTTTATGTTGTCTTTTGAATATGTATCATCTATTACGTCAGTCTCTATTAGGGATAATGATAGATCATAGCACTTGTCGTCGAATCGGGGGAGGTGGACTGTGGTCTTGATTCTTTCTTTTACAACGGTCTTGTGCATTTCTTCAGGGTTTAATTCATCCCAGAGTCCCTTAAATAGGTTAAGCGTCGTGGATTTGTACATCTCTGTGTAGCCGAGATGCGCTAGGTCAAGAAGACTGTTTCGGTCTAATTTCTCGGTGTATACGTAGCTCTTTTTCAGGAGTTCTCCAAGTAGCCGGACTGATGCATCAGGTAGGTTGACTATCTTCTGTAAGACATCTGTCTTTTCTATAGAGTGGCCGTGTATCATATAAAAATCCAGGTTAGATAAGTCGACGTAGAAGTAGTTTTCTTTTGTCTCGTAAACGGTCTGCTCTCCCACCATACCTTTATGTATCTCCTCTATCCGGGAAACCTTAAACTTTGCAAGCAAGCGGTAGGAGCTCACAAACTTGGTTTCTTCCTTGAAAATCAGCCGGTTAATGAATCGTTTTATGAACCCTCTTCTGAGTTTTTTCTTCCATTTTCTTTCCGCGCGCTCTGATATCGCAAAAGATTTTGTCTCTGCTCTTTGGATTTTCATTTATGTGTTAACCTATTTCAGCATATGCCTTTTTATAGATATCGGAAAAATATATAAAAGTAGGTTATATTGAGAGTATTGGTTATAACGAGGTGAGGAGATGGTAGATGTTAAAGCAAACGATTGGGGGTGGGATATTGATGTAGGTGAAGAGGTGACCGGAATTAAAGCAGACGACACTGCAGCCGAGATTAAAGCAGGTGAAGAGGTGACCGGAATTAAAGCAGACAAAACCGTAGCCGAGATTAAAGCAGGTGAAGAGGTGACCGGAATTAAAGCAGACGACACTGCAGCCGAGATTAAAGCAGATAACAAGGTGGTCGAGATTAAAGGAAGTGGCGGAGGAGCGACCCTTAAAAAGATGCTTGTTCCAGCAGTTGTTTCAGGTGTTATAGTTTCTGTTTTTACGTCAGTTATTGTTTTATTAGCTATAATAATACCCGTTATTGCTTTCTGTGATTTAGCATGTTGTCTGTGGCTGATGGGTGGAGGCGTTCTCGCAGCATATCTTCTAAAAAGGGATGTAGGTAAAATAGAATTAAAAGACGGTGCAATCGTAGGTGCATTAAGCGGCGTCGTCTTTGCTATAGTAGATACAATCCTTTTAGTAATCATGCTGCTGCTGGGATTAGGTATGGTTATGCCTTTAATATATGATGTTTTTGGAGGGGATGTGGTTGGACCTACAGCCGCTATTGGGATCGGTGTAGTAGTTATCTACTTTATACTCGCCCTTGTTGTAGGAGTAATCTTCAGCATAATAGGAGGTGTGCTGGGCGCAAAGCTTCTAGAAGAATAAGTGAGGCATTTTGCCTTCTTTTTTCTTTTTTTATTAATCAAACATCGCTTATTTAAATATATACCCCCTTACATCTTTTTTGTGATAAGGTGAATCTATGGTAAAAGTCAATAAAATGGTTGCGCCTGCGTTTATTGCAGGTTTTGTTGCGGCTTTTTTTGCTGCGATTATTCGTATGATACCTGTCGTCCATATATGTAGTTTCGCATGCTGCTTGTGGCTGATGGGTGGAGGCGTTCTCGCAACATATCTCCTAAAAAGGAGTGTAGGCAAGATAGAATTAAAAGACGGTGCAATCGTGGGCGCATTGAGCGGAGTATATTATACTATAGTAAATGTAATCTTTATTGCTGCTATTTTTATAGCTTTTGGTGTAGTTGTGAATCTTGCAATGCCTGAGGGATTAGAGAATATTGCAGGCCCTCTTTTCATTGTCATTGGATTCGTAGGGTTTGTATTTTTCTCTATCGCCCTTGCTGTGGGCGTCGTCTTTGGCGCGGTTGGAGGGGTGCTGGGTGCAAAGCTTTTAGAAAAATAGCCCTTCAGTGGGTTCTCATCTATTTTTAATCCATTATCTTAGGATGTTTCTTTATCTCATGTCTCAGGAACATAGGGAAGATTAGTGTAGTTAATATTGCCATCGCAACAATAGCTGAAAAAATATCGCTTGCGCAGCGAGTGCCGCATTCTTTAACCAGCAGAGGCAACGCCACAGATGCGATAACAAGTTCTATTGCTCCTCGTGAATTCATTCCCCATCCAATCAGATACAGCTGCCTGAAACTTAGATCAGTAAATGGTTTCGCAAGTAGGCTGCCTGCAACTTTTCCAAGTATTGCAGTACCTAAAAGAGATAATAGAAGCAGCTGATTGTTAAACAGGGAGTGTATATCAAAGTATAAGCCAACACTAAGAAAGAAAAATGGCACAATCAAACCCAAGCTTGCTATTCTGAGGTTTTCTATCATCTTGTGTTCTTTCTCTGCATCCTTTATTGATAATTGCAGGATTACCCCGGCAACTAATGCGCCTATGATGGTTCCAATGCCCAGTAACTCTGATACAATTGCTATAGAAAGACCCAAGATTATCATTGTCATAAAATCAGTAACCTCGGACTTATCTCTTTGAACATATTCCATCACCTTGGGGATGACCTTAAATAGGATATATGAAAACAAAACGAAGATAATGAATTCTATAGGCAGCAGCAGCAGTTGAACTATATCCCCCATAAACTGACTTAGATCGTGGAGTGGAGAAATGTTTTGAACCAGGAAAAATGCAAGAGGGGAAGGATCAATTCCCGGCGTTAGGATCAGGGCACAGCTTAGGAAGAGTACACCCCATACATCATCTATTGCCCCTGCCCCGATCATTATCTCACCAAGCTTGCTGTTAAGTTTCTTCTCCTCCATTAATATCATGCTCTTTGTTCCCTCGGCTGTTATAGACAAACATGCCCCAACTATTAGCGCTACTATGTTCGATGACTCAAAAAATAGTTTCATCAGAAGCACACCAAGGATAAAGGGAATTATCGCTGCAAAAAGCCCTATAGCGAATGCATCAATAGAAACCTTCCTTAATTTTTTGAGGTTTATCTCTAATCCAACCAAGATAAGTAAGAAGATGATCCCTATATCCCCCAATCCTTTAATGGCTAATGCTGCAGGATCATTCACCTGGAGGGCATAAATAAAATCACCTTCTATAAAAATAAAATCTGTGAAAAACCCAAGTATTATGCCTGCAAGAATGAGACCCACTACACGAGGATATTTTAGGCTGTAGAATATCTCAGACATCAGAAAGGACACAAACAGGCACAGGGTAAATAGTATAAGAAATCCCTCCATAGTTACTTCTTACGCGATTTCCCTTTATAAATTATTGAGTAAAATAACACGAGCACGGGAAATACCTCAAGTCGCCCTATCCACATAAGAGATGTCAAGGTTATTTTATCTATTGTATGCATTCCAAACCATAGGTCGCCGCTTACATCCGTGAGTCCGACGTTGCCCATCGCCGAAAGGCTGAGGAACATGGATTGTGTTCCAGTGTACCCGGACGTCATGAGTACAGATGCGCCTAGGAAAGCAACAATAAGATATAGTGAGGTTAAACCGAATACATAAAGGATCTCGTTGCCTTTGATCTGTTTGCCCCTGATTTTCATTCTGAGAACGGCTGTTTTAGGGAGCATGAGCTTTTTCATGCTGATGAGTATCACTTGGACTATGAGTATCAGTCTCAAGATTTTTATGCCTCCCGCAGTCGAGCCATATAGGCCGCCAATGTACATGAGGACCATCAGAATTGTCTGAGGAAGATCAGGCCAAGTGCTCAGATCAGTTATGCTAAACCCCGTGCACGTCATCGCAGCGATCGTGTGGAATATGCTGTCCATAACCTTATTCGCCGTGTTTCCCGGGTTTATGAAGTAAAGGGAAAGAAACGTAATCAATGTGGCGATGGATAGAATCCGGAACATATAATTTAATTCAATATTCTGCAGTACACGCTTGTATTCTCCCTCAAAAAGCTTGAAGTGCACAAGAAAGCTTATTGCACCTATTATCATGAACACAAGCAGGATAACCTGTATCATGAAACCGTTGGGGTGGGAGTTATAATAACCTATGTTGTCTGTGTGGCTTGAAAATCCTCCAGTAGACATTGCAGAGAATGCGTGTGCAACCGCATCAAATATATCCATTCCCACAATATATAGCAGGATTATGCACGCTATGGTGTACACTATGTAAATCTTCCATGTCTCATGGATAGTGTCCTTCAGCCTAGGTTTAATCTTCTGTTCTCCCACCTCGGAGGCATAATAGTCCATGGCAAAGGTGCCCTTTCGCAGGAAGACAACCAATGCAAGAACTATGATCCCTACCCCGCCAACCCACTGGGTAAGTGCCCTATAGAAGAGAACATCCCGGTCAACATTTTCAGGTACCTTAATCAAGGTCATGCCGGTTGTCGTCCAACCAGACATGGACTCAAAAAATGAGTCAAGGGGACTTAATGTCCCATTCAAAAGATAAGGTAAAAAACCCACCAACGCGATGATAAGCCAGGCAAGAGACACAGTTATCATCGTATGTTTCGTCCTCGGCCGGGCATCTGATTTAATCCCTGCTAGACCAATATATAATAGATAGAAAAGGAGGGAGGGCGCTACAAATGCCCAGATCTTTTCCAGAATTTGGAGAGGTTCAAGGTTACCCAGATACATGAACGTTACGATGAGCGGCACCAACATGATAAAAGACGCTATCCGGCATATTTCACTGAGGTCGTTTGCAGCGATCTTCAGATCGGATTTGTGTAAGGCTAGCATTTGAATTAATTATAGTTAAAACACTATTAAATTACAATGCCGACGGTAGAATTTGAGTTTAGGGACATGGTGAAGCTATTAGGGGAAGAATTCACGCCAGACGACTTAAAGGATACAATACCCATGCTTGGCGTGGACCTTGAAAGCATAGATCATGAAAAAATAACACTTGAAGTCTTTCCAAACAGACCCGATCTTCTCTCTGTTGAAGGGTTCGCTCGTGCACTTAAAGGCAAACTGAGTTTAGATGCGGGTTTGTGTGAACCCACGCTTGAGGATTCGGGAATTGAGTTAAGCATTGATCCATCGGTTTCATCGGTTAGACCGTATGTTGTAGGAGCAGTGCTTAGAGGAGTTATCTTAGATGATATGAGTCTGAAGTCTTTAATGGATCTGCAAGAGAAACTACATATTACCCACGGCAGGAAAAGAAAAAAAGTTGCTATCGGGGTCCATGACCTAAAAAATGTAATGCCTCCATTCAGGTACACGACAGCAAAACCCGGTGAGGTTTCATTCATACCCCTGGATATGTCAGATGAGATGAACCTAGGGGAGATACTGAAAAAACATCCGAAGGGAAGGGAGTATGCTTGGATCCTTGAAGGTTTTGGCAGGTATCCGGTAATACTCGATAAAAAAGATAAGGTCCTCTCGTTTCCTCCCATAATAAACGGTGAATTAACAAAGGTTTCAGAGGATACATTAGACCTGTTCATTGAGGTCACCGGAAACAGCGAAAAAGCAGTTAATCAGGCATTAAACATCATCGTCTACGCACTCGAAGACAGGGGCGGACGCATTTATTCGGTTGACATCAAAACAGTTTCAAAATAGAGTGAGTTTATTGTTTCTGCAGCCAGTCGCCCAGCAAATAATACTTAAAATCTTCGCCTTCATAGGTCTTATATGCCGCATAGAGACCATATATTATGGCAGCCAACCCGAATAATAGGAGTAAGGGAACCATGATAACGGCCCCTAAACCTAATGTAATAAGGGAAATAATGAAGGTGGCAATACCTAAAACAAAGGATATTATTAAAACAATTGATTGGTAGAATAGGGCTTGTTTGGCCTGGAATTCAATGAACCGGGATTTGTCTTTTTGCAGTAACCAGATAAGTAAGGGGATAACTATTCCTACAACCGTGAAAGTAGTCACTAAAGCACTGGCATGTGCAAACGCAGCTATAAGTTTATCGTCTCCGGATTTTCCAGCACCTGAATCGCCCGTGGGCTTATCTGCTTTGGCATCGGGTTTGTCTCCTTTAACTGTCTCGGTTTCTGTTCTCATCATTTATCTATTTTATTTTCCTGTTTAAAAAGCCATATACTATTTCATTATATGTGGGGAGGACATAGAGGGGTATAACGCATCCAAAGAATAAGCCGGTTAGAAGCCGTAGTATGTTGTTGCTTTCATAGTTTGTTATAAGCTGTATTCCTCCGTCTAAGCCTATTGGTATAAGTGAGAGTAATAACAGGTATTTGTTCGGTGTTTTTTTGTTATCTATCTCCAGGATGAATGGGTAGAAAAGTGTTGTTAGTAATGCGCCGAAGTAGATGCCTGTGCAGCGGGCGCAGACTGCGAACTTGAAGCCAAATAGGGAAAAAGAGCGTTCGGGGAGTTGGTGGCACGTCAATGAAAAAGTGGTGTACAGTAAGTCCGCAGATAGGGTGTGGCCGGAGTTTGTAAGGTAGGGTGCCAGGAGGATTAGAATACACCATACAAACCCGGGGAATAGGAAAAATAGGTAGATTAGGAGCTTGTTTGGGTTCATGTTGATTGATTAATTATAGGGGATTTCTGCCATATAATAAAAAAAACTCCAGGTTTTGAAGGTATCATCTATTGTTTCAGTATTGTTTCAATACGGTTTTTTTGCATTTAAATTTCAGAAGAGAGTGATGATGGAGAATAGGTCATCACAGTATAGTCGTTGACTATATGTGTATTTCAGGGAGAACCACATACACACAAATAAGTTGCACGCAGAATCCTTAGCAGAAGATGATTTTCCCTTAATTAAAAGTCTCGATAAGAAAGTTTGAGGAATCTGTTGTTGCGGTT
>JAUWTD010000032.1 GCA_030609775.1 Candidatus Altarchaeota archaeon | reverse complement strand
CACGTGAGTATATATCTCGGTCGTCTTGCTGCTTTTATGTCCCAACAACTCCTGGATGTATCTCAAATCCACCCCGCTCTCTAAAAGATGGGTGGCAAAGGAATGTCTTAAACAGTGGATACTGACATCCTTTTTAATACCTGCTTTCTCGCAAGCATTAGCAAATATCTTTCCAGCACTCCGGGTACTCAGATGTTTTGTCTTTTTTGCTCCTGCAAAAAGCCAATTGTCGAGTTGATATACTTTCATATATAAACTCAGGGCTTCAAGTGCAACATCAGAGAGGATAGTGTACCGGTCTTTCCTTCCTTTAGCCCCTCTTACATGAATTAATCCCCTGTCGGCATCAATATCCTCAACCCTTAATTTTACGACTTCACTCACCCTTAGACCCGCAGAGTAAACAAGCATTAGAATGGTTTTATGTTTAATATTTGAAACCGAAGAAAGAATTTTTGAAACCTCTTCTTGGCTCAAGACAACAGGCAACTTTTTATCCTTCTTGGGTCTCTTTATTCCATAGACAAAATCCCGTTTTAAAACATTACCGTAATAAAATTTCAGTGCGCTGATGACTATGTTCAACGTTGATGCAGATATCTCTCTTCGCTCTACCAAATAAAACAAATAATCTCTCACATCATTATTAGAAACATCCCAGGGAGCCTTTCCAATAAATCCCAGGAAAGCTCCAGTATAATGGAGATACGCTTTTAGGGTTTTTTGGCTGTAGCTTCTTGAGGTGAGCTCTCTTCTCAAACCCTCAAGATACAGAGAAGAGTCAACATCTACTTCTTCCCCCTCAAAAACAGATAAAATTTTTTCAAGAACCTTATCAGAGCAAGGAATACTCCAGTATTTATCTACCGGATGCCACCTACAGCCCTCAAGGGCTTTAATTCCTGCAACATAATCTGTTTTGTACGGGAAAATTATTTTAAGTCCTTCATTATTCCCTCTTTCAACTCTTACCAGCCCCATCTTTAATTCAACAAAAAAAATACAACCAGGATACATTCTTTAAAGTTCATTATATTACTTGAATTAAATCTAAAAATAGTTAAACACCCTATATAAATTCAGGTCACAATAAATTCCAGTCGAGGGTTTTAAATCCCTGCAGTGTAGGAAAAAAAATCAGCTAAATAGTTGCAGACTAGTCTAACCCCCTTGATTTCCATTCACATCCTCGATTATGAAAACACCGCAAAAGAAGGTTTATTCCGCAAACCGGAACCGAAAGGAATAAGAATAAACCCCTAAAAGATTAGTGTTCCATACTACAAAAAAAAAGATCCCGACAACAAAAAAACGCTCGCCTGATAGATCACACACCCAAGTCCACAGACCGATGCATAATCTTAGGTGGTATTTTATTTATATCTGTACTAAACATTATTAATATCAATAGTAGAGTGAAATAACTAAAATGAGTCTTAAAACCTTTTTTTGTGGAATGAAAACGGATACACCTGAGGATGTTAAAAAAGAGCTTATTCCAGGGGAAAAGGTTCTTCATTCGGTCAAGCAGGCAAGAACAGAGCAGTTGATAACCCCTGATACGATCGTAGTAACCACTGAGAGGGTTATGATAAGGAGGCCTGCCTGGTTTGGGCTTACCGCCAAGAACCGGGACTTCCGATATGATGATATGGGGAATGTAACCGTGCATATGGGGATAATTAATGCAACCGTGTCGGTGAAGATGAGACTGCTCTCACATGATTTAATATTGAAAGCAATACCTAAGGACGTTGCCCCACTCATATCAAGGACGATACAGAAGGGCATCGACGGCCGATTCAAGGGCTTTGGCGAGGAACACCGACCTTCGGCCGCAGCAACACATACAGAATCCTCAGGGGATTTGTTTCAAATCCTGAAATACAGGTATGCGAAAGGGGATATAACCAAGGAAGAATATGATAGGATGAAGCGAGATCTGAGTTAATCTATTTTATTTCATCAAGGATTCTTTCAACAATCTTCTTGGCTTTTTTCCTCTTTTTTTGGTGTTTTGTTAGGAATTCTGCAGCTTTTTCTGCGCAAAACTTCTTACATTCCCCACAGATTAGGGCACCTGATTTACAGTCCCCATAAACCGTCTCGAGCTGGGAGTCATCATCTATCAGGTGATATAATAGGAGGTCGTATATCATGCAGTCTTCGGGTATTCCGCCTTTTTCTCTCTGTTCTCTTGCAGTGGTTCGGCCGCCTGTTTTTGCCTTCATTATCTTTTTTGCAGCAACCTCGGGTTCATCTGTTAATGCTATATGGGATTTGGGGTCGGATGAACTCATCTTTCCGCCCTGCAAGCCCCCCATAAACTTGTGGCAGGTGGATGAGGGAGGGATGAACCGGAATTCTTTACGGAATCTTGACGCCAGGTCTCTTGTCAGCCTTATGTGGGGGTCTTGGTCTGCTCCAACTGGTACAATCGTTGGCCTAGGTCCGCCGAATTCTTTGAGTTGGGGGTGTAGTATGTCAGCTGCCTGGGTTATCACCGAAATTATTTTGCCAGGGGATAATTTGCCATATATTGCATTCAATTCATTGAGGGTTATCTTCTTTGATAGCATGTCCCTTAGCTTATAGTAGAGTGGGGTATAATCGGTTTGGAACCAGAACCGGAGGTTTTTTTCACTTAAGCCTAACGCGACATAGTTTGTCAGGTATTCATCTACTGCGATCTTTTTTGAGGCCTCAGGGTCTATGCCGCGTATAAGGTATGCTTCCAGGTCTGCGCTGCATAGAAAGATCTCGGCTCCGAGTTTTTGGTAATAGGTTATCTGGTCTGCGACCATCTTATGGCCGAAATGGAATCTTCCTGAGGGCATGAGGCCAGTTATCATCACGAATCTTTCATCTTCATGTATTGCCTTAATGATCCGGCTAAAGTCTCTATGTCCAAAGACTATGCCTCGTCGTATGTATCGGTTGTCTGATAGCTGTTCTCTGAATTTCTCGAATGATTCGATGCCGAATTCTTCAAACAGGTTCCGGTAGTCGCTTATCTCTCCGATACTCCAGGGATCTATTCCATCTTTCATTTTATAGGATATATTTATGATTCATTGATAATAATCTATTCATGCCCGTATCAGTCACCCTAAGTAAAGAGGAGATAGGTAGTTTAAGGGATAAGATAACCGCATATAATCTGCAAGTAGTCCCGGTGAAAAGTGAGTATGAGTTGCTCCGGGTGGATGATGCAGAGGTCTTGATGATATTATATAAATCAGGTAAGCTTGTCCACGACAACGGCCATATTGCTAAAAAAATTGTAGGTGAGGTATTGGAAACACAAGAGGGTTATGATTTCATTCTCGGAACAGATGAAGGCGGTAAGGGTGAATGGTATGGTCCGCTTGTTGTGGGATCCGTCGCCTTGAAGCCTGAAGAAATACTTATACTCAGAAAAATCGGGGTAAGAGACAGTAAAACATTGTCTAGGAAGAAAATCAGGTCTCTCGCTGAAAGGATCAGGAAGCTTGGAATCATAAATAAGCCTATTGTATTGATGCCTGAAACATATAACCGGGTTTATAGCAGATTTAGCTCTGAAGGAAAAACATTAAATGATTTGATGGCTTGGGCTCATGCAAGAGCCTTAAAGGATCTCGTCAGTGTCTTAAAATATGATAAGGCCAAGGTGGTTATAGACCTGTTTGATGAACAGAAAATGGAGTTTCGGCTAAGAGGACTAGACAGATCCAATCTAGAGATCATACAGAAAACCCGGGCGGAATCAGAGACCTCGGTTGCTGCTGCAAGTATTCTTGCAAAGGATATTTTTGAGGATAGGGTTGATGAACTCGATAATAGATTTCAGATTGATTTACGGAACTCGAAGCCGGGAGATATTGTTTCAGGTATTCTTCCAAAGGTTGCGAAACTTCATTTCAAGAATGTAGGAAAATAGGGTTATTTTCTGCTTGTTTTTTTCTCGTAGCGTTCCCACATGGAGTCCCATACATCGTCGAGGCATATGTTGAAGGTGTTAGCTAGCTTTAATGTGAGGTATAGTAGATCGGTTATTTCTTCGGATAGTTCTCCTTTGTCGAATTTCTCGATTTTGTAGCCTTCAAAGCGCAGGATTCTTCTCGATATTTCACCCAGTTCCTCGCTCATATGGAGGGTTATATGGTCTGCCCGGTCTTCTGTCCACCCATATCTTTTGTCGTATTCTTCAACCTGTTTCTGTAGCTTGGTTAAATGTCTCATAGTGTTAATTATTTAAGGTATGGTTAAAATAAAACCACCTGATCTTGAATCCTCTGTGGGTATGAGGGTGTATGGGTCAGGGTCTGCTGGCATTGGGGGATTAATCAAAAAGATTCCAGAGGATTTTATTGTAGAGGAGATAACGCCGGATCTGGGGGTTTTGGAGATAGATAAAAAAATTGAGTTGGGTGAGTGTAAAGAAAAAAAAGAGTATCTTCATTTCACTCTGCAGAAGAATAACTGGGATACTATGAGGGCAATAAAGGTTATCTCAAATAGGCTGCACGTGGGTAGGAAGAGGTTTGGCTTCGCCGGGACAAAGGATAAGCGGGCTCTGACAACTCAGAGGGTTTCGGTTTGGAATACAGAAATTGAGAAATTAGAGAAGATAAGTATACGTGACATAGTATTAAAGGATTTTGTTTACGCTGATGAGCGCATAACCTTAGGTATGCTAGAAGGTAACAGGTTCAGTATAGTTGTAAGGGACCTTGACTTGGAGGAGAGTGTATTAGAGGATAGAATAAAAGCCGTAATGGATGAAGTAGGTGAGAAAGTGCCTAACTTCTTTGGTGTGCAAAGATTCGGTACAGTAAGGCCAATAACCCATAAAGTCGGGAAGGCCGTATTGGATAGAGACTTTAAAAGAGCGGTTATGATCTATCTTTCCGAGGTTTATGAAGGTGAGTCGGTGGAAAGTATGGAAGCTCGCAGACTCCTTGCAGATACCGGGGATTATCAGGAGGCATTAAATAGGTTTCCAAAGCATCTTGGCTATGAGAGATCTATGCTCAATCATCTGGCTAAGACTCCGACAGATTACGTCGGTGCCTTAAGGGAACTGCCTAAGAAGCTGAGGTGGATGTTTATTCACGCCTATCAGTCGTATATCTTCAATATTGCCTTAAGCGAATACATAGAGAAGGGAGTAGATATAGAAAAGCTTCCTCTCGCAGGCTATGGAATCGAGTTAGATGAGGTTACTGCTAGGGTACTTGAAGAAAAAGAAATCCAGGAAACTGCATTCAAAATAAAAGAGATGCCTGAGATGAGTTCTGAAGGCATATTCAGGGAGTGTTTTATTAAGGTAAAAGAACCTGGTCTGGTTTCCATAGGAGATGATGAATTAGGAGAGGGAAATAAGGCAGTTGTCCGTTTCTCTCTTTCTAAGGGGAGTTATGCAACATCGGTTCTAAGGGAGATTATGAAAAATAAGTATTGGGAACAAAAGTAGATAGACCAGTAATTCTGGAATTTATTTAATCCTTCCCAATATATTAATATAGTTGGTGTTTAAATGGCCAGTAAACGAGAGCTTGAGTTAAAGGTTGCCGAAGCCCTGCAAAATGATGTGGGAAGAGGTATTGTTAGAATAGATGAGTACTCTATGAGGGTGCTTGAAATCACTTCAGGTGATATCATTGAGATAGAGGGTGAAAAGAAGACTTCTGCAATTATTTGGCCATCCCATATACAGGATAGCAGACTCGGAATCATTCGGATGGATGGTATCATAAGGCAGAACTCTGGTTCGTCCTTAGGTGATAGGGTCAGTATACGCAAGACCATGGTAAGCGGGGCTAAGAAGATAATTATGGCACCAACCCGCCATGAGATAAAGTTTGGAGGGGATTTCGGAACGCATCTCAGGCAGAGGCTTTTAGGCAGGCCGTTAACTGTCGGAGACACCCTGTCCATCGGCGTTTTGGGTGAAGCTATACCTTTTAAGGTAATCAAGGCAGAACCAAAGGGTGTGATTCAGGTCCGCGATTTCACAAATTTTGAGATAAAAGAGAAGCCTACAGCAGTAACAGAGGCTCCTGCAATAAGATATGAAGACATTGGAGGGCTCAGGGAGGAAATCGGCCGTGTTCGTGAGATGGTTGAACTTCCGATGAAGCATCCGGAGTTATTTGAGAAACTAGGTATAAAGCCTCCGAAGGGTGTATTGCTTTATGGTCCGCCAGGCACAGGTAAAACATTGTTAGCCCGCGCTGTGGCAAGCGAAAGCAACGCCTATTTTATTCCATTGAATGGTCCGGAGATAATGGATAAATATTATGGCGAATCTGAAAAAAAACTCAGAGAGATATTTAAAGAGGGTGAAGAAAACGCCCCATCTATCATCTTCATAGATGAGATAGATTCCATAGCCCCAAAAAGAGAAGATGTTCGAGGCGAGGTTGAAAGACGGGTTGTAGCTCAGCTTCTCGCGTTAATGGATGGCCTAGTCGGCAGGGGTAATGTCATAGTTATAGGTGCGACGAACAGGCCGGATTCTATAGATCCTGCATTAAGGCGGCCAGGTAGATTCGACAGGGAAATTGAGATAGGTGTCCCGGATAAGGAAGGGCGCAAAGAAGTTCTTCAGATTCATACAAGGAGCATGCCTCTTGCAGACGACGTCAAAATAGATGAGATTGCAAACACAACACACGGTTTCGTTGGCGCAGACCTTGAAGCCTTGACAAGGGAGGCTGCAATGAACACCTTGAAACGGATACTGCCGAAAATAGATCTTGAAAAAGAAGAGATCCCTGCCGAGATCCTTGAAAGCCTACGGGTTGAGAAAGGAGATTTTATTGGCGCAATGAAAAGCATTAATCCGTCAGCTCTTCGTGAGGTTTTTGTCGAGGTCCCTGATGTTAGATGGGATGAAATAGGGGGTTTAGAGAAGGTAAAACAAGAATTGAAGGAGGCTGTTGAATGGCCTCTGAAGCATCCTGAAGCATTTGAGAGGCTAGGTATTAGACCCGCGAAGGCTGTTTTACTCTATGGCCCCCCAGGATGCGGTAAGACCCTTCTAGCAAGGGCTGCAGCAACCGAGTCTGAAGCTAATCTTATTGCAATCAAAGGACCTCAATTGCTCTCAATGTGGGTTGGCGAGTCAGAGAAAGGTATAAGGGAGATATTCAAAAAAGCAAGGCAGACCGCTCCAACAATCATATTCTTTGACGAGATTGATGCCATCACACCCAAGAGGGCTGCGGATATAGTCAGCGGATCCCATGTAACAGAAACCGTAGTCAACCAGATACTCACTGAGATAGATGGTTTAGAGGACCTTGAAAATGTCATGATCATTGGTGCAACAAACAGACCGGACCTGATTGATCCTGCAATGCTTAGACCCGGCAGGTTTGACAGTAAGGTGTTAGTCACTGCCCCAGACAGGGAAGCCAGATTAGATATATTTAAAATACATACAAAGGATATGCCTACAGAAAACGTTGATTTGGAGATTCTTGCAGATAAAACAAATGAATATAGTGGAGCAGATATTGAGGCGATTTGCAGGGAAGCTGCCCTTATCGCCTTAAGAGAAGATATCAAATCAGACAAGGTTACAAAGGATCACTTCAAAAATGCACTCAAGAAGATTAAACCATCTATTTCTAAAGAAGGGATGAAGATGTATGAAAAAGAGATCATCAGAAGCAGTAATTCTGTATCTCCAGCATATGGATAAAAAAAATGTGTCCCTCAACGTTAACCAAAGCCGTTGACATGAACTCTGCCTATCTTGGAATAGATGGGGTTTTGTTGATGGAAAATGCAGGAAACGCTCTTGCAAAGCACTGTGAAGGTTTTGATTCTATTGCCGTATTCGCAGGTCTTGGAAATAATGGAGGAGATGGTCTTGTAGCTGCAAGGCATCTTTCAGGTGCAAAAAAGAAGGTTTGTGTTTATACATTATATGGTAAAAGAAGCAGGGAATGCCAAAAAAATTTAGGGATCATAGAGAAACTCGACTCAATTAATGTCGAAATCATCAGGGACTCCAAAGACTGTAAGGGAATAGATTTAGACGGATTTAGCCTCATCATTGATGCCTTGCTGGGAGTCGGCGTCAGAGGGGAATTGAGGGAGCCTATAAAAAGTATTGTTGATCTTATAAACTCATCAAACGCATACAAGATTGCAGCAGATTGCCCTACTCCGGGAATTGTTGCAGACCTTACGTTGTCTTTTCATCTGCCTAAAACATCTGACGCAAAGACTGTGGACATCGGCGTTCCAACAGAAGCAGTAAGTTGCTGTGGCCCAGGGGACGTCTATCTTGCTGTGCCCGAGAGGGTTGGAGGAGAGCATAAAGGAGAATTTGGAAGGCTTCTTATAGTAGGGGGTAGTAAGATCTTTAGTAAAACCCCTGTATTAGTAGGTAATGCTGCATTAAGAACTGGAGTTGATCTTGCAAGGATATGCGCTCCATCATATGCTGCCAAGAGAATGCACTGTGGCGAGGATCTCTTAGTTTATCCACTAGATTCTGAAGACTATCTAGCTAAATCCGATGTAAAACAAATACTTGAAGTAGATTTTGACTCAATTGTCATCGGAAACGGGCTTGGAACCATGGATGAAACCGCGTATGCATTAAAGAAGCTTCTTAGGAAGGTTGATACGCCAGTAGTCTTGGATGCTGACGCTCTAAAACTCATAAAACCTAAACAAATCAAGGAAAATTTCATCTTGACACCTCACGCAAAAGAATTTGAGATACTCTTTGGGGAGTATCCAGTTGATAGGTTGTCTGCAGTCGAAGAATATTCACAGAAAACATCAGGCGTCATCCTTCTTAAAGGAGAAGTTGATATCATATCAGACGGCAAAAAAACAAAGAAAAATCATGTAGGTAATCCAGGTATGACTGTCGGCGGCACAGGCGATGTTCTTGCAGGGATAGTTGGCGCCCTATCATGTAAAACTGACCCATTTAGGTCTGCCTGCGCAGGCGCCTTCATCTCAGGGATTGCCGGCGACTTTGCATTCAAGGAATTTAATTATTCCTTAACTGCAACAGACTGCATAGATAAGATACCTGAAGCACTATATTTCTGCAGGGAATTTATATGATAGACATTATAGCCGACTTCGTTAAGCTAGAAGAGCATGTGAAAGACTCTGAATTAAGTTATAGAGAAGCTGTTGCAGACTACTATAAAACCCTTGGAAAAAAACATGGTTTCACGATAAGAGAAAACTCCTCGGTAATCAAGTATGGAGTAAACCTAGGTAAATTGGATGTTATTTGGCTTGAACCTAACATCACCTTCACCATTGAATTCAGCAGCCTTGAGGAGATATTAAAGCATCTGTGGCGTATCAGGGAGTTTTCACCGGAGTTATCTGTTCTGCTTCTGAGCTCTAAATCAGGGTGTAAGGCATCTGATGTCGTGAAATTGATTCAGAATTCCCCGCTGCTTGAGGAGATGAAGGATAGGTTCATGGCACTTGACTTAACAGAAAAAGAAGTAGTATATTATGTAAAATAAGAAATTCTTTTCAAGAATTTCTTAGCTATTAGAAAATATGTCAATATTTTCTAATTCAATAAAAAAAATCTATAGAACCTTGACCTGCTCTATTTCCACTCTTCTGACGGGGGCTATTTTCTTTATTTCCCGGTATATCTCGGTTCCGAGTTTGCCGAAAAGTGCGGATTGCACAAAGTCGTCGAGTTTCGCGTTCTTGTATTTGTCAAGGATCTCATCTATCTTGGACCTCATTTCTTTTCCGCGTGACGTATTCACCATACCATGTGTTACGGTCACGATCTTGATCTGGACCTTTTTATCTGAGTCGAGTTCAACTCGGTTAATATAATCTATCTTGCTTGAGCCCTTTCGAACCTTTGATCTGAGGTATCCATAGTTTACATTGAATGCCTTGAATTTTGTATTGGCTTTGTTGGCACTGACTCCGGTAATCTCGAATATCAGTTTCAGGTGTTGTTTTGTTTTATCTCCGGCAAGATCCCTAAGTGAGACATCTATTGTTCTTCCTGTGAGGCTTTGGGGATCTTTTGCCATGGTTTCCCCCATCTCATGTAAACCAAAGTTTTCCGGCGCAACTATTGTATATGTCGACTTCTGTTTCCATGAGCTTATCTTCTTTGCCATCTTTTTTTTTAGTATATTTTATTCGATTGTTTTCTCAGCCACTATCTGGCAACGTATTAAGTCATCAAGGGTGTTGATTAATGTGTTTATCTTTTTTGACTTTATCTCTGAGATTATTTGTCCGTTCACATCTCTTGTATGGATGCGTAATCCCTCAGCTTCGACGTCGTTGACGTTGTCTACTTCAAGGGTTGATGCAATGTTTTTTGCATCCTTTGATTCGGTCTTTAATGTAGCTGATATATTCATTTCTTTTTTTTAGACTATTAATTTTGCCTTATCCGGGTCATATCTCCAATCCTCTGGCAGTTTGCCGGTTCGTTTATAATATTTTGCAATTCGCCGGATCTTTGACTCAATCAACTGTAAGCCTCTTTTATTGTGTCGGTCTTTTTTATGTTGTGCCAGATGTTTTCTTAGGTCCACCGCCCTCCTGACGAGGTTATGTAAGTCTTCAGGTAGGTCGGAGTTTAGACTGTTTTTTTTCATGAAGTAGCCCAGTTTTTTGCCGGTCACATCTTTTACGCTTGGTATTCCGTATTGGTCTCTGAGAATGATTCCGATCTTGCTTTGGGAGTTTTCGTCTTTGGCAAGTTTTATTATTAGTTCCTCTATTTCTTCAGTATCATAGGGTACCCAGCCAGGTTTCGCTGATCTTTGCGGATGTTTTGAACCGGATTTGCCTTTTTTTCGTGCATGGAGTCTTGCCATTTTCTTTAGATTACTCTTTTTTTTAGTTCAGAGCGCAGAAAAATATTCTGCCCAGATTTTTTTTTGTCTTGGCATGGAAAAGAACCTAATCTGTTTGATCTGTTCCATCCAGAAACGAGTTTTTCTATTTTATTAGAGTATAATTTATTTGAATTCGTATATAAAAATTAGCCCCCCAGTTGTTTTTTGAATGTTTCGTCGACGTATTGGAGGAATTCTTCTCTTTTGTTTTTCGGTATTCTTGCGCCTGCTGCTATGTCGTGTCCTCCTCCGTCTCCGTTGACTTTTTTGCTGCAGTCTTTCATGGCGTTCCCTAAGTGTATTCCTTTACGTATTAGGCCCCAGTTGGCTCGGGAGGATATTTTCAGGTATTCGGGGTTGTCCCGGTCTTGGGCTAATGCAAGTATGGGTTTGCTTGGGTCAAGTATCCTTGCCCCGTATGCCATCCCGGCAACTACACCTATGATGCTTTCGGTGATTGCACCCTCTGAGTCAAAGTAGTCAAAGTTTTTCATGTGCTTAGTGCCTTTCTTTTTTAGGTATTCTATTCCTTCCCGAAGCATTCGTCTGTGGTCTTGGAGTATGTCTCTTGCAGTCAGCCAGTGGTCTCCTCGGTCTCCCAGGCAGACCTCTACTCCAATCTCTGGTTTCTGCTGTCTGCCGCATGCGTTTAGTAGTGTTGAGAATTCTTTGCTGTCTCTAAGTTCGGTTCCTTTCTCTTCCTTAAGTAGGGTGTAGACTTCACCTACCATTCCTTGTATCACAAATTCAGGGATTCCTGCATCCAGTAGTAGTATGTATAGGGCGCTCATGAGCTTTTGTCTTTCATCAAATTTCAGGTCTACGTAAGATTTTAGTTTTCCGTTGGGTTTTTTGAGTTCTATTCCAAGGTTTTGCAGGAAGGTGATGCAGTTTTCTCGTTGTCCGGTTAACCCGGGGAGGAACGGGTTTGATGCATAAGCCAGCATCTGGGTTAGCGGTCTTGATTGTCTTCCGAAAAGACGCAAGTCATGTTTAACTTTTAGTATCCCCTGTTTTTCACCGTCTTTTAATATGATCCGGTTCAGTGAACGCAGTTTTCCATCAGAATCCTGCATGTCCCCTACTGCTCCGACTAATGCGATGTGTGCATTTTCTTCGTGTCCCAGGGATTTTGCAACAAAATAGGCCATGCCTGATCCGCTTACATCTCTTCCGCCGTCGTATCCGTAGAAATGCGGGTTCACTTGTCGTTCATGATCTACTTCGGGTGGGTGGTGGTCAATGACATAGAAATCTTTTATTTTGTTTTCTTTGAGTAGGGTGTATTGACCTGAACCCATGTCTGTGAAGACGATTGGATTATTTATCTTTGAGAGGTCTTCTATGCTCATAGAATCTAGCTGTTTGAGGATTAGGAAATCAACTTCTTTTCCTAGTTTTCGTAGTAGGTCCACCATTATCGCGCATGCAGTGATTCCGTCTGCGTCATGGTGGCTTACCGCGGTCAGTTTTTTTTCTTTTGCCAGTTTCTCTGAAAAATTGCATATGTATTCCCAGAAATCCTCTTTCATCATGGAACATAATATAGTGATTCAACTTTATAACTTAATATACTATGGAAAACACTAAAGGTCAGTTTTCTTCATTTGATATGGCACTTGTGCTCTTGGCAATTACTGTATCTATAGCAGTTATTGCTGGTTTTAGCGGCGGTTCTGCAAAGGAGGCCCAGGTTATGAAGGTGCGAAATGATTTCACACACAGTCTTCTGGTGAGTATGCTTCAATGCAGTGTGGACTCGGGGGGAGGATATGAGAATAAAACGGTTTCAGATCTCGTAGTATCCTCTTTCCAGGATCCGCGTCTTAACCTATTAGTGACCCGGGAAGTTATCAATCATGTGGATCTTTACACAAAGGATAGGGGCCTTGAATGGGTTGTTTATGCTAACGGAACAAAGCTTTTGTGGATTCCAGAGAATAAAACCTTGTCTGGAAAAGAGATTTCATCATCCAGCACAGAGCTTCCTTTGCCAGGTAATGAGACGGTAAGGCTTTATTTATTCATAAGGTGGGGTTAGGATGGATCAATATATTTCATTGGGTGTTGCAGCGGCAATATTGGGGACATTTGTTGCAGTATATTTTGACGTGAAGTATCTAGTAATTCCTAACATACTTGTATTCGTTATGGTTTTATTCTCTGTGCCTTTGGCATTCCTGGGTGGTAGGTTGATTCAGTGGGCTTTAAACGTTGTTTTTGCATTCATTCTTTTTTATATGTTTTGGTTGATCCGCGTCTGGGCCGGAGGGGATTCTAAACTGTTTATCGCAGTCGCTGCCCTTATTCCAGATTGTCCTGGAATGGCTTTCGGTTCGGATGTATCCTATCAGGGCTTCTTTTTTGTGTCGGTTCTCGTAAATCTTCTCTTAGTGTATCACTTCTATATATCTATTCGCATCCTCATAAAATCAGAAAAGAAGTTAGGTTTCTTATATGAGTTATTAATATTGTTATCGGGTATGTTCTCTATTCTGGTGATAGCAGATTTCCTTGGTCTTGGCTCGTCGGTTATGATTGTTTCTGCTGCATTGTTTGGTCTGTCAGTTATTTTCTTGGCTCATAGATATATTGTAGCCGCATTCATTTTCTGTGGAGTGTTTCTTTATATGGATTTGGGTGTGTCCATAGATCTAAGAAATTACTCAACAGTATTTTTCTCTATTTTTGCACTCTACATATACAATAAGGCATCTATGTTGAGGTTTACGAAAACAGTTAGTATCTCGGATCTTAGGTTGGGGGATAATTTAGCTGAGAAAATAGTTTTAGTTGAAGGCAACATCACAAGAGAAAAAGAAAAAGCTGCATCAGTATCCTCTCTTCTAAAGGACGTATTCATAAAGGACGCACATGCTCTTGTTAAGCCGGTCTCCTGCGGAGTCTCAGAAGAAGACAGAAAAAAGCTTACAGAACTCGTTGAATCAGGTAAAATAGAGGATAACATAGAAATCTATTCAGGAATCATTATAAGTCCCCTGATCTTATCTGCTTTGCTTTTATCTGTTTTCGTAGGTGATGTGGTTTGGATTTTATTCTAAAAGAAAATCACCGTAAAAGGTAATCCCTATTTTTTCTCCTTTAGAGGTATTCCATCCAGATATGAATCAGGCAGGGTTATGCTAACAGTTTCTGCGGCATATCTGCATTGTTCTCTATTGTGATATTGATTTGGAATTCTTTTCCATGCGCAATCATTACAGGATAATCCACATCCAATGTAATGTTTTCAGGTTCCTCAATGCAGCAGCACAGATATCATAAATGCAATCAAGATAAAAGCAGAAATCTTTTACATTTTTTTAATTAGAGGGTAAGGGCTTCCTTAAAATCAATCCTTCCAGTATAGATAGCTTTTCCAAGAACAACACCCCATGCACCCAGTTCTTTTATGTTTTTTAGGTCGGGGAGAGTGGATATTCCACCAGATATTATCACAGGAAGGGGGGTAGATTCCACAACACAGCGTATACCTGTAAGGTTGACACCTTTGAGCCTGCCTTCCACGTCGACATCTGTGTAAAGAAACCCCCAAACCAAGTCACTTAGAGCCTTCACAAATTCAGTGGCCGTAAACTCGGTCTGCTTCTGCCAGCCATCTACAACAATCTTGCCGGATTTTGAATCTAAGGCAACGATCAGTCTATGGGGCCCGAATTCCTCACCAAGCCTTCGGATGTTGAAAAAATCTGCATGGTAGTCAGCAACCGCCATCGTCCCGAGAATAACTCGGTCAACACCTGACTCAAGGAGAAATCTGGCTTTCTCATAGTCTCTGATGCCTCCGCCAACCTGGACGGGGAGCTTCACTGTCTGGCAGATTCTAAGGATTTTTTCTAAGTTGTCTCCTGTTCCAAGAGCTGAATCAAGATCAATTATATGGAACAGTGTGGCACCCGCTTGCATCCACTCCATTGCAGCTTCCACCGGGTCGCCGAACAACTCTTCTGTTCCAGGTTCTCCGCCAACCAACTGAACACAGTGACCGTCCATGATGTCTATTGCAGGAATTATTCTCATTATCTGTTAATTATATAAAACATAGGTTACGATAAAGCCAATCAGTGAGATGCATATCATCAAGTAACGTATTTTATCTGTTCTAGTATTTGCCACAATCAAAGGCAATATCGAGATTGTCTCTAAGAATATGCCTTTCCATGTTTCTGGCATGACTACAACCTCCAGTAACCCGCTAAATGAGGTACTGTAATAGGCAGTAGGTATCAACTGAACCGGGCTAATATAGCCCTGGGAATCAAACGGCCAAAAAAAAGGCACCTTGGAACCGCAACCCATTAAATAGTCAAGCAGGGGGTGGATTAGGGAACATATAGATAAAATAATCCAGGTTTTGAGAAAATATCTGAAGCCATTTTTTATAAAGAAGAGGGAAATGAATAAAGCAAAGATTATTCCCATTAATAGAGAGTGGCTCACACCCCTGTGAATCGGCCCATATGCAAATCCAAACAATACGTATGCGACTACATCTAAATCTGGCAAAATACCTATCAGGGCCGGGAGGATATAACCTAGTTTCCCTGAGGGCACAGTCTTATCATCTCGTTTGCTAAATGCAGTATAGACTGCTATTGCCCCCAGCAAATGCCCTATAGGAGAGGCCATTATCAGTTAGATATCTTTTCTCACAAAGTTTTTGAGCCGTCCAATCCCGTCAATTTCAATTTCAACAACATCCCCCTAACTCAATTTCCCAACTCCAGGAATAGTTCCTGTAGCTATTAGTAGCTATTAGTAGCTATTAAATCGCCTCTTTCGAGCCTCATGAAACTGCTGACGAATTCCACAATTTTTTTTTCTGTATTATAGATCATCATAGAGGATTAAGGAGTCTTGACGCAATTCTTTATTAACTTCTTTGTTACGATAGCTTTCATCTCATCCATGTGAGCCAGATAGTTGAATCCAATGCAAACGATTTTTCCAGGGCATATGGAAGGTAAAAATTCCACATCATCTATACCATAAACCATGCCAGTCTCCTCTCCAAGATCAAATAAGCTACCTGAAATCTCTTTTATTTTATTTTCTAAGAGTACCCTAAGCCTCTTCTTTCCTTCAGATTTGAATCTCGCTAAGCTCATTTTTCAGCCCATTGAATAGATCATCTAGTGCCTCATCACTCTGCAGGGGCTTTTTCCATTCCTTAATTTTTTCATAGGTTTCTTTTGAGAGCAGATTAATAAAATCTATGCCAAGATTAGAGCATGCCTTCTTAAGTGCAGCATAGGAATCTGAATCATATTTCAGGAAGCAAAGGGTCTTTGTGTATTCATGGGCTTTGAGGTATCTTTCAATCCGTTCTGAGGTCACATCAACATAGCGTTGTTTTATCTCCTCGGTCTCCTCTCTCTCATCCCAGTCATATGAATTAAAAGGGTATTGGTTCTCAAATTCCCTGGGGATTACCCCCGCGTTACTTAACATAACCTCATGTATCTTATATCTGGCTCCAAGCCCGTTTAGTTTCTCTATTATCTGTTTATGGGTTGTGGATTCTGAATAGGGTTTCTGGTAGGAGCAGGGGAGGAACAAAATTATTTCCTTTCGCGTTGGAGTCGTATACCATCTTATAAGGTAATCCTGCCAGACATCAAAGTGTGGATGCGTCAGATATTTTTCACCCACACCTGAAAGATCCTCCTTTAAATCAGTAGGGAATCTCGGAGTAAACCTATTAGTTTCCTCATCAACATCTCTCAGCGGTTCATACTTCCATTTCGCAACTATTTTATGTAACTCGCCT
>JAUWTD010000036.1 GCA_030609775.1 Candidatus Altarchaeota archaeon | reverse complement strand
CAAAACATCCAATGTAATCTCTACATACGGTCTTGATTCAAGCGCGGTTGAGACCCTGATTTCTGAATCATTTCTAGCCAAAGGACATACAAAAAGCAACCCAGAAATATATTGAGAACTTATATCCCCCCGGATACTTATCTTGCCTCCGGAGACATAACCTTTCCCAAAGACTTCCACTACTCCCTTATGCAGCCTACAGTCCACACCGATTCCATTCAACGCAGAAATTAGTTCATCTATCGGCCTTTCACCTAATCTCCCCTGAGCACGTATAACTGTTTTCCCTTCAGATAAACCTGCGACCGGAAGCATAAACCTATAACACGTAGCAGAACCCACTAAATCTATCGGATCCAAAGGAGCTATACGTTTAGTTGCTCCGGTTACTTCCAGGATATGATCCTTCTTTTTAATGGCGGCCCCATGAGCACAGCAGGCTTTAATGGTTTCATCGATGTCATCACAGTCAAGATAATCTATTACATGCGAACACCCTTTCGCAAGCGAAGCACAAATAATTGCTCTATGAGTATAACTCTTAGAAGCCGGCGCATACATAACCCCCTGCAGCCTTGATTTAGTCAGTTTCATGTATTAACTATTTCACACATGTGAAACTAAAAATAGATAAAAATGAGGGAGAATATACAAAAACTATTTCTCCCCCCCATAAAATCTTTAGCCTTCATAATCCTTAAGCAAGGATTTAAGGAAGGGCAACGGAATAACCCCTGTAGCTACAGATATCACCACCGCCAGAGATAACACCTCCGCAGCAAGCGGACCTGCCGGATCACCTGCCATATTAGCGGTAATACCTATTGCAGCAACAACTAAACCAATCTCAAGCCTGGGAATCATTCCCACACCAATTATACTAGCTTCCTTAGTGGAACAACCCATAAGCTTTGCAGGCAACCCGCATCCGACTAATTTTCCAAGTAAGGCAACAACCAAAAGAATCAGTATTAACTCAATGGATTTACCAAAGGCGTCAAAGTCAATCCAGGTACCAACTGATACAAAGAACAAGGGAATGAAAAAACCATAACCCAATGTGTGAATCTCCTCGGCAGCTCTCCTCCTGTACGGTGTTTCCCCTATTATCAAGCCAGCAATAAATGCCCCGGTTATCCCTGCAATCTGCACAGACTCTGCGAAAACACCAAACAAGAATCCCATGGTCAAACAAAGAGCAATAAAAGCCTTCTCGGTTCCCATCTTCTCAAAGATGTCAGTTAACTTGCCTATGACCTTCAAACCCACAACCAATGTAATAAAGAAGAACACAGCCATCTTCATGGCTATTGATCCCAAGGTTCCAATGCTTATTGCACCTGTAACTGCGATACTGGAAACGATAACAATTATCAGAATCCCTAAGACATCATCTATTACGGCGGCTCCAAGAATCGTTGACCCTGCTTTCGTATCCAAGGCCTTAGAATCCATCAAAATCCGGGCGCTAACCCCAACACTGGTTGCAGTTAACACCGCACCTAAAAGCATGGCAATATTGAAATCATCAAATTTCCACATACCAATCAAATAACCGCCAAGGAAGGGCAATATAACCCCGCCTAATGCAACAACGGCAGACAATTTACCGGTCGCCTTTAATTTCTTTAGCTCAACTTCCAGTCCCGACAAAAAGAGCAAAAGCATTATACCTACCGTGGCAAAGGCCCTAAACACCTCGCCTGCAATATCTATTCCCAGAATAGGACCCAGAAGTTCATTACCAATGATAACTCCAACCAATATTTCCCCGATTACTGCTGGCTGATTAAATCTTTCAAATATTTCTCCAAACACCTTTGCGAGCAACAACGCCAAACCCAACTCCAATAACAATACGATTTCTCCTCCACTCATTTTCTAATACCCTCACACCTTATTTTCACTTAAAAAAATTCTTGTTCACAAGTTTTATTATCGGATCTATGGTAATCTCTCCAATGGGTGATCCATCCTCAATTACTGGAAGATGCCTGATCCGGTTATCTACCATAACCTTAACTATCCTTTTGAGATCCGTGTCTGATTCACATGTAAACAAACGAGGAGTCATCAAACAATCAGCAGTTTCTATGTCCCTGTATAAAAGCGACTTTTTTTCAAGCGCATCCCATGCGAGATCCTCTCCAAACAAGGGTTTTTTCATGGCATCCAACAAGTCTTTTTCTGTGATTATGCCCACTACCTTATTGTTATCGTCCACCACCCACAAATGATCAACTGCCTGCTTGCTTATCTCATTTATCACATTACTGATAGATTCATTAAACTTGATTGTGGGAAAGTTTTTGTTCATTATATCCTTGGCGGGGGTCATATAAAATTTTTTGACCTTCTTTAAGAATTCTTCTTTATCCATTTTGAATATATTTTATGTTTATAATTATAAATAATGATAGATTAATGACTAAAAATGACTGTGATGATTAAGAAAGCTTCAGGCAAATTTGAGGAGTTTAATCCAATGAAGGTTCGCAAGGCAATACTACGTTCAGGCGCATCAGAGGAACTGGTTTCTAAAATCCTTAAAGAACTTGATTCCGAACTCTATGAGGGCATAAGCACAAGAAAAATATTTGGCATAGTCCATCGCTTATTGCACAAGGAGAGACCTGCATTAGCATCCAGATATGATCTAAAGGGTGCGATCATGCGCCTGGGACCTGACGGATTCACATTCGAAACATATATCGGCGAGGTTCTTAGAGAATACGATTACAAGACCCAGCTAAGACAGTTTATCAAAGGCGCCTGCGTAAAACACGAAATCGACGTCGTTGCAGAAAACCCCGACGGAAAACGCTCAGCTATCGAGTGCAAATACCATAACGTTAAAGGAATGAGAACCGGCCTAAAGGTGGCTATGTACACCTGCGCGAGACTCACTGACATGAACGAAGGCTGCGTGCAAGGATCCTGCCCACACTTCGATGACATCTGGCTTGTAACAAACACGAGGTTTTCATCAAAGGCCATCAAATACGCGCAGTGCAGAAAAATGAAGCTGCTTGGATGGAGATACCCTGCAGGAAACACACTAGAAAAAAGGATAGAATCAAAAGGCCTCTACCCGGTAACCATACTAAAATCCCTTGACACAAAATCCAAACAAAAACTATTCAAAGCAGGCACAATCCTTGCAAAAGATCTTTTAAGCAACAACTTCAATTACCTCATAGATAAGACCGACATCAAAGAAGATAAACTAAAAGAGATCATCACCGAGGCAGAGCATTTCTATAAAGGATAAGGATGGATAAATTCTTTATAAAAGGAGCAAAAAAACTGCTTAGCCTTTCAAGAACTAAGATCAGGCTCGCAGAAGAAGCAGACACCATTAAAACAAAACCTAAGCCTCTCCCTTTAGTAAAAAGACTGTCAGGAGAAAAAATAACCACCATCCCTGAGGCAAAGGAATATATCCAAAACATAGAACTAAAGTCACCTACAACAGACTATGCTGCAAAGACTGTTTTAGAATTAATCGACATAATCGAAGGCGTGAAATACCGGTTCGAACCCCCTGAATTATGTGTTCTTTTAAGCATAGATGAATTAAAGGAAATAGAAAAAAAGGCAATAAATGATCAACTCAGCATAAATCTTTTATTGATGGCTGAAAAAACATCTCGGGGAATAAACATATTCACCGGAGAAAACCCACCCAAAGACACCTGGCACCTTGGACGGGTTCCTTCCACTGTCGCATTCTTCCTGGATTTCGCGTTCCAATCCAATTATTTTTCAGACGGATTAAGGCTTAAAAACATAAGAGCAGTCAAGGGCAAAGAGACCCTGATCAATTATGCAATATATTGTTCACTCAAAGAATTCGGAGCCGGAACCGAGCCGATAACATAAAAAAAAAAAGTAGAGAAGATGAAGGGTTCATATGTTCTAGTCATTGAGGTGTTAGATGACTTGGAGATTGAGGTGGGGAGATTAGGCCGAATCGACTTTGGTAAGGGATTTTACATGTATGTCGGCTCTGCAATGAACAACCTAGAGAAAAGAATACGAAGACACCTAAGAGAAGAAAAAAAGAGGTTTTGGCACATCGACTACCTCCTCGAACACGCAGAGATAAAGGAGGTCGTCTGCTTTGAATCAGAAAAAAAACAGGAATGTGTCCTAGCAGAATATCTCAAAGAATCATTTGATTCAATCAAAGGCTTCGGATGCTCAGATTGCAGCTGCAAAAGCCACCTATTTTTTTCAGATAATATAGAAGAAATCTCAGCGACACTTCTCAAAGCCCGCCATAACATTTAAGACGGCTTGATCATTTAATGCATCCCCTATAACCTGCAGGCCGGTTGGAATACCCTCAACTTCACCTGCCGGAACCGAACCTGCCGGAATACCTGCAAGATTCACCGGCACCGTGAAGACATCATAGGCATACATAACCAACGGATCCTTTATATCTGACCCGATTTTATGAGGTAGTTTAGGGACCGTCGGGCTGATGAGAACATCCACCCCACTTAAGGCATCAGAAAGCTCTTTTCTGATGATGGAACGCGCCATCAAAGCCTTCCTATAATATCTTCCCCTATACTCCTCTTTGCTTATATATTTTCCAAGCAAAATACGCCTCAAAACCTCTTCACCGCACACATCCTCAATCTTATATCCATAACGCCGTCCATCATATTTCCGGGTCGCAGAAAAAAATTCTACAAACACGTTCAAGTAATATGTAGGCAAAGCAATCTCCAGATTCGGCAAACTCACATCAACAATCTCTGCACCCTCCGAACCTAGTTTATCCAAGGCCTTATGAATTATTTTTTTTATTCCCTTATCCTGGATCAGTTCATCAAATTCTCGGGCATAACCGAGCTTCATATTCTTCACGTTCGGGTCAAGATTTTCTGAGAACCTATAAAATCCCTGATCTAATTCAAGAGAGGTTTCATCCCGGTGATCATGACCTGCGATGGCTTCTAAGAGGATAGATGCGGACTTAACGTCCCTTGCAAGAGGGCCGATCTGATCCAGAGACATAGCCAAATCAATAAGACCATAACGAGAGACTACTCCATACGTGGGTTTAAAGCCAACGATGCCGCAGTGAGACGCAGGATTCCTTATGGATCCACCCGTATCGGTTCCAAGGGATACATCAACGAATCCTGCAGCAACCGCTGCAGCTGAACCACTCGAAGAACCGCCAGTTATATGCCCCGGGCTCTTTGGATTATCTGTCGCACCAAAAAAAGAACTCTCACCCGAGGACCCGCAGGCAAACTCATCCATGTTAAGCATACCCATGATCCTGCCGCCTTCTTTTTTTATCCTGCCGACAACTGATGCATCATACGGCGAAACATAATCTTCAAGGGTCTTTGATCCAGCAGAAACCACCAGTCCTTCGACATTTATGTTGGATTTGATCCCTACAACTAAGCTACTTAGTTTGCCTTCACTTGAAATATTTTTCCTAGAAACACCCTCTACATCAAAAGATACAAACGAATTGATCTGTTTATCTTCTTTTTCGACCTCTTCTATTTTTTTTTTGATATCCATCGTATCTGTTTCATATATTTCTTGATAATGGCTCCCAATAGAATAAAAATATTACATCCCACCAATAATAATGAATCAACCAACAGAAACCTGATTAACATTCTATCATTAACCTATAGAGACCTTTGATTAACTCCCCTCTATGTGTTTTTTGATTATATTGCAGAATTTAAACACAATAATTATCTGGATAAAAATTATGTACTATGCAGTTACGATGCTATGAATGCATTACCCTACGAAATAGTTGATAACAATTGAGTTGTTTGTTTTTTGCATTAAATAGACAAACAATATATTCTTATCGATTCAGTCTCAAATAGATACCATAATGAAAAAAACATTATTTCTTGTTATCCTATGTCCCCTCATCCTCCTCCTTTCATGTGTTTCTGCAGAACAGGTTAACCCAACCTCCATCCATTCGTCTAAGGATTCTATAAGCTCTATTTCGGTTTCAGACAAATGTGTCGCAGTCGGATCAGAAGACAACAGCCTCTATTTCTTTGATACAAATCTAGATCTGCGTTGGAGATACGAAAGCACGGACTGGGTTACGTCCACTGCCCTCTCAGATGAATTCGTGGTCATAGGTTCACTGGATAACAAAATCACTGTCCTAACACACAATGAAGAGGTTGAATGGGAGAGATACCTTGAAACCTATGTAGAATACCCCCACGCCCTAGATGCATCCGGAGACACCATAGCAGTCGGTACAAGAGACGGATACTTACATATATTTGATAAGGGAGGCGAACTAAGAAGCAGACAAAAAACCTGCGCATACCTTATTTTTGTGAAAATCCTTGAGGACTCAATAATTGCCGTCTCTGACCGACAAATACATGTCTTCGACCTAGATGGCGGCAAGATAAAATCCACCCCCCTAAATTCACACATCCGATCAGCGTATGTTTCCGAAACCCATATAGCAGCTGGACTCGGAAACAATGAACTCACTTTATTTGACAAAGACGGAACACTGATGTGGAGTCGCAACCTGCCGGATCAGATTGGATCAGTTTATGTATCGAAAAATTATGTGGTAGCAGGTCTCAGAGACTGGAGCATACACCTCTTCAACATAAATGGAGAGGCAAAATGGCGCAAACAACTCTCAGATTCAGTGATAAGTGTCTCAACTGAAGGAAACCATGTGCTTGCAGCAACCCTTGATGAACGACTACACCTATTTAATCTAAACGGTGTAACCCGATGGGAGTATCTGACAAAGGGACGTGTAAAAGATATGCAGATAACGCGTTTAGGTGTCTTTGCCGGGACCTCATTTGGCGAAACATACTACTTCAGGGTATCAAATGATACACCTTCAATGATCTTTGTTATATCCGTTACAATAATTGTTTTAGTTGTTGCTTTCGCAATGTTTTTAAATACGTTTAAGTAGAACCAGAATGGAGATTGGAATAGTCGGTAAACCAAATGTCGGGAAAACCACCTTCTTTAAGGCGCTAACGCTTGCAGATGCAGAGGTTGCAAATTTTCCATTCACCACCATAAAGGCTAATGTGGGAGTGGGTTACGTGAGAAGAGACTGTGTCTGCAAGGAATTCGGAGTACATTGCAGTCCCCGGAATTCATTATGTATAAACGGCGCAAGATTCATACCTGTGAAGGTAATTGATGTCGCAGGGCTTGTGCCCGGAGCACATGAAGGCAAAGGACTTGGAAACCAGTTCCTCGACGACCTCAGGAGGGCAGAAGCCCTCATACATGTTATAGATATCTCCGGGGGAACCGACGAGAAAGGAAACTGCGTGGAAGGATATGATCCAGAATACGATATAAGATTCCTTGAAGATGAAATCGATTCATGGTTTTATGGCATATTAAAGAAGAATTGGCAGAAGATATCTACAAAGATCACACATATTGGAAAGAATCTTGTAGTGGAGTTAACCAATCAACTCTCGGGTCTCGAGGTTACTGAAGCAGATGTTAGGGCAGCAATACACCAGGCAGGGCTTGACGGGAAAACCGGATGGAGTGACACAGACCTTATGGATTTCTCTGTCTCATTGAGGAAGACCTCTAAACCCTTTATCATCTCAGGTAACAAGGTTGACCTAGATGTAGATAATACAAATCTTGAGAGGCTAAAGAAAAAATATTCTATAACGCCCACATGTGCTGAAGCAGAGTTAGGGTTAAGGGTTGCATGTGCCTCAGGCATCCTACAGTATATCCCCGGAGATTGCAGCTTCCAGGTTCTTGAGGATATAACTGATAAACAAATACATGCGCTTTCGTTTATTAAAAAGAATATTCTTGAGCGGCTTGGATCAACAGGGGTCCAGGAGTGTTTGAATACTGCGGTATTTGATACACTAAAACAGATTGTGGTATATTGTGTAGAAAACGAAAACAAACTCACCGACTCAAAGGGGAATGTGTTGCCTGACGCGCACCTAATGCCTGAAGGCAGCACAGCGCTTGATTTAGCATACCGTATTCATACAGACATCGGTGACAAGTTCATAGGGGCAATAGACTGCAAAACAAAGAAAAAGATTGGCAGAGACCATATCCTAACAAATGATTGTGTTATAAAAATACTTATGCAAAAATAACTAAGATGCAAGTAACAATAAAAACACCGTCACGGATACATCTAGGATTGATTGATCTCGATGGCGGACTTGGACGGATCTACGGCAGTATAGGTCTTGCGTTAGATAATCCCTCTATTATCCTAGAGGCTAAGGAATCTGACACACTCCAGATCATAGGAGCGGACAGTGAACGGGTTAAAGCGATGGTGGAGATGTTTTCACAGGCTTATAATATAGATCCCCTGGCCGAAATAAATGTAACCCAAATAATCCCTGAACACGTCGGTCTTGGTTCAGGAACCCAGCTTTCATTAGCAGTGGCATCAGCACTATCCCACATAAACCGGTTGAGTGTTGACATAAGAGAGCTTGCAGCATCAATGAAGCGCGGACAGATATCAGGGATAGGAACCGAATCCTTCAGGAAAGGCGGCTTTGTAATAGACTCAGGTAAGAAGGTTAATTCAGTTGAAGGCATACCTCTCCCAATCTACCGCATTAATTTTCCAGAGGACTGGACATTCATACTTGCGATTCCCTCAGTTGAGAAAGGATTATCCGGTAAAGAAGAAGAATCAGCATTCGAAAAGATTAGTCCAAAATCCTCTAAGATAGCTAAAAACATATGCCGGCTGCTGCAGATGAAAATGCTGCCAGCACTGGTTGAGAAAGACATAGCAATATTCGGGCAGTCCCTTATGGAGGTTGATAAAGAGGTTGGATTATATTTCAAAGAGGTTCAAAACGGGATATATAAAGAACCATTAACCCAAAGATTGATAGACTGCATGATAGACGCTGGTTCATATGGTGCAGGCCAGAGCTCATGGGGTCCGGTAGTATACGGGCTCATAGATGATGCCGGAGCACAGAAACTGGAATCTGCAGTAGATTCATTTCTAGGTGAAAATAACCTAAATGGCACAGTCATAAGAACACACGCAAACAACCAAGGAGCTAAAATATCTATAATAGAGGATACATCATAAAAAAATGGTTGAGTGCTTGGAAAATATTTTGAGGAAAGGCTTTGATTTATGGGAGAAAAACATTTACATAGCTATGCCCTTCATCTTTAATCTAATTGCTTCACTTATGTTGCTAATTGTGTTTATCGGTTCCTTATTTATTTTCCTCTCAATTCCAATCACCCTGGATATACAAAAGATAATAGATTCAGTTTCCATTCTTCCAGATTCAATGACATATGTGCATGCATTAATTATATCCCTGTTTTTTATTGTGTTTATGCTACTTAACCTGCTCATAAATGCATTCTTTTCTGCAGGCGCTATAGGGATGGCTAAGGAAGCTATAGAATCTATAGAATCTATAGACTCCAGTGCATCCCATCTTGATGATGTGATAAAACACGGCAACAAAAATTTTGGCAACATGATAAAATACGCCAACAAAAAAGTTATTGATCTATTCCTTGCTAACTTGATTATCACTGCGTTTATCCTACTGATCCTATTTATTTTTGTGGGGATACCTCTTATAGTATCTATAGGATTATATTACATGTCCCCTGATGCAGCTCCTCTGTTCAATATGTTCTTGAGCGGCGTCTATGATTTAGGGGCTATGTGTGTGGCTTTATTGCTGATAACTATACTAATACTGTTTACTGTAACACCCTACGCAATTGTTATAAGTGATGTGGGGGCGTTGGAGGGTTTAAAGAAGGGTTACGGCTTTTTCATGGACCATAAATTAGCTGTTCTACTCTTTTTGATCTTTATCCACTACGCTACCGAGTTTACTAGTTATGCAGTCTCCTTTATCGCATCACTTACATTTTCATTTGGGCTGCTGTTTGTCCAGATTCCCCCTGATATAGGTTCAATGCTGTTTACAACAAACATTTCAACTGCTCTAACAGATCTATTTATGCAGTTATCTATTGTTTTCATCGCAGCCATTGCAATGGCTGTAATAATTTCATTAACAATCTCAACTATTATCATACAACCCCTAACAACTATCTGGTGGTCCCTTTTGTACATGGACCGAATCAAAGAAAAATGAATGAACCCATTGAAAACATTCTGAGGGCGGGATATAATACCTGGAGAAAAAACCTTATCTTATGCGTTCCCTTACTAACCAGCGGAATAATGAATATTATAATCTTACTTGCCGCAATCATTGTTTTGACTATCCTATTAGTATCCTTTATCAAATCTGACATGCTTTTTGTTTCGTTACTGCTTACCGGTCTATTAATCACGTCTGTGTTCTTCCTGATGATATTTATAAATTCTTTTTTCCTTGCCGGAGCAATAGGGATGTCCAAGGAGGCTACAGAGAATGCAAAAACGTCGCTTTCCGATATGTTAACCTATGGAAAAAAGAAGACTCTAAGCCTGTTTTTTGTATACATCATAGTCTCCCTGACTGTTTTTTTAGGATTTATCTTATTCTTCATTCCCGCGATTGCAGCATCTCTACTGAATCTAACTAATATATTCTTATCCCTGCTCATATTCGGTTTATCCTTATGCACTTTATCTGGGGTGATTTTAACTATAGTGCTAGCTCCTGTATCCTACGCCATCGTTGTCTGTGATCTTGGGGCAATAGAAGGCATAAAGGAAGGTTACAGATTCTTTATGAAAAACAAACTCGTGGTTATATTCCTTTTGTTCACCGTTGAGGGCATATCCTGGGGATGTGGATTAATCATCCAGTTTATTACCTCTCTTTTTGGAATAATCCCTTTCATCGGAGACCTAATTAACCTGGGCATATACTTGCTTTATATGATATTTGTTATGGCAGTCATATATCCTCTATCAATTGTTTGGTGGACACGCCTCTATATGGGCCGTACCGAACTAAAGCCAAAGAAAAAACCTACGGATGCTCCTCTAAAAGATTCTGCACCAGAGCCTGAAACTCTGAACCAGGAGCCGATTTACATATGACCCGGAGGTTTTCACGGATTCTTTCAGTTAAAAAAAGCCTACTCTCTTCTGAAGCAGATGACAACTTAGAATAAGATACCAATGATTCAAGGGCTAGGTGCTTGGCCCGGTTTATTAGTTCGGGGTTCTTTTTTATTTTATGCGATACAATCTCTGCAGTTATGCATACCTTCTCTCCTTTGTCTATTACCTGGGTTACACCTAATCCAAGGGCGGCATCACAGTGTTTCAAAAAAAGCGTTTCTCCCTCAAAGACCAAGTCCTCCTTATTGAAGATGGATGAATAGAAATCACTTACTCCTCCTGGAAAATTCACAGCAAACTTTCTGCTTTGGAGGATGCCGCCATATGTCTGGGTTTCCTTGTATACCTCAAGATCCAATGTTTCAAAGTCTCTTGTCCACACACCGATAGGAGCAGGATTTATCCTGTTATTGATTTTTGTTGCTACAATAACCTCATAAATCCAATCCCTCTCCAGACCCAGTTCCTTGAGGATTTCCATTTCAAGAATACTTATTCCTTATAATCTTTCTTAAGCATCCTAAGCATTTCTACAGGGAACAGGATAGTTGAGTTCTTTTCTTTAGCAACATCTGTTATAGCCTCCAGGTAACGGAGTGTTATGGGGTCAGCCCCTAATAAATCCCCTGCATCCCTTAGCTTTTCAGCGGCCTCAAATTCACCCTTAGATAAGATCACTCTTGCCCTCCTCTCTCTTTCAGCCTCAGCCTGCCTTGCAATAGCACGCTTCATTTCCTGGGGTATCTCCACATCCTTTATCTCCACTGCGCTAACTTTTATGCCCCACGGATCAGTTGCTTCATCGATTATCTTCTGCAGTTCCTCATTGAGTTCATCCCTATGGGATAGAAGCTCATCGAGCTCAACCCGACCCAGGACACTCCTCAATGACGTCTGAGATATCTGCGAGGTAGCAAGCATATAGTCTTCTATTTCAATGATGGCCTTTTCCGGATTCACTACCTTAAAATACAGTACGGCATTCACCTTCACAGGGATATTGTCTTCTGTGATAATGTCTTGGGGCGGAACATCTAATGTGATCGTTCTAAGGTCCATTATTTTAACCTCTTCAACAACCGGGACCACGAAAAACAGACCCGGACCCCGGGTACCTGCAAGCCTTCCCAGCCTGAATATAACTCCTCTCTCATATTCTTTTGCGATTTTTATTATAGGCATAATACATCACCAATCTATTTTATTAGTTATATTATTTCATCTATTCCTTATATCTCAAAATCTCTATTAAAAAAGAATCTCGAGGTTTCTATACTTAATAACTCAAAAAAACAAGTTATTTATTCGACAAATCAGATGCTCTAGCTGGGTGTTTCATAGACGAATGATGGATGATAAATATTATAGTTTAGGTGTTGAAGAAGCTCTAAAGTCGCTTAAGACTTCTCATGAGGGTCTGAGTGCAAACGAGGCAGCCCAAAGACTGGAGAAACATGGGTTCAATGAAATAGAAGATAAAAAGAAGACTACTGTTTTACAAATTTTCGTGAGACAGTTTACGTCCTTTATCATTCTCATCCTTTTTGCCGCCATAGCGGTTTCTTTACTGATAGGTGAGAAACTAGATGCATTAGTAATAGCAGTCATCGTTATGATGAACGGGATCCTTGGCTTTGTCCAAGAATATAATGCAGAGAAGGCAATAGAAGCACTACGAAAACTGGCTGCGTTAAAGGCCAAGGTGAACAGAGATGGCGTTGAGACTGAATTAGATTCCCGAGAGCTTGTTCCCGGAGACATTATCCTACTTGAGACTGGTGACAAGGTTCCGGCAGACGCTAGATTAGTTGAGTTAGTTAGATTCGAGGTTGATGAATCTTCCCTTACAGGTGAGAGCATTCCGGTGAAAAAAGGATTAGATCCAATAGAATCAGATGTTTTGGCTATCGAACAAAAAAACATGGTTTTCATGGGAACCATAATATCCGGAGGACACGCTAAGGCTGTTGTAGTTAATACAGGCATGTCAACAGAGATCGGGAAAATCGCAGAGATGGTTCAAGAGGTAGGGGAGAAACTAACACCCCTACAAATAAAGCTTAAAGAATTTGGTAAATGGCTTGGTTTCGTTACGATTGGCATATGCGGATTCGTTTTTCTCATAGGCGTACTAAGAGAGTATCTAACTGCTGGCATGATAGATGGTGTGTTTCTTAATCTGATGTTTTTGACTGCTGTAAGCTTAGCTGTTGCAGCAATCCCTGAGGGATTGCCTGCTATAGTGACTATGTCTCTTGCATTGGGCGTTCAGCGGATGGCAAAAAGAAACGCCTTAATAAGGCAGCTTCCCGCAGTGGAAACACTTGGCTGCACAAATGTTATCTGCTCTGACAAAACCGGCACATTAACCAAGAACGAGATGACTGTAAGAGAAATTTACGCAAACAATCAGTTGATCAATGTTTCTGGTGAAGGCTATGTCCTAGAAGGAGAATTTACTGGTGAGACTACCCAGATTGTAGGTATGGATAATTTTGAGTTGCTATTGAAGATCGGGGTCTTATGTAATGATGCCCGGTTGAGTAGGGGTGAGGCTGGGTTGAAGATATTTGGGGATCCGACAGAAGGCGCTCTAATTGTTTCCGCTGCAAAGGCGGGATTAAATAAAGAGAAACTTGAGGCAGAGTATCCTCGTGTGGATGAACTACCCTTTGATTCAGATAGGAAGTGTATGACAACAGTCCACAAGATTAACGGTGAAACTGTTGCATACGTGAAAGGCGCACCCGATATGGTAATAGACAAATGCAGGTATGTCTGGCTTAATGGAAAAATAATTGAGTTAACTGCAGAACAAAAAAACAATATCCTCCAGGTTAATGGCCGCCTGGCCGAGAAGGCACGAAGGATGCTAGGGTTTGCATACAAACCCCTAACCGAAGGCACAGATGTAAGCATTAAAGAGGTTGAACGAGACCTTATCTTTGTTGGACTTCAAGGGATGATTGATCCGCCGAGACCTGAGGTAAAAGACGCCCTAGTCAAATGCAAGAAGGCAGGCATAAAGACTGTTATGATTACAGGAGACCATAAGTCAACCGCTCTTGCAATAGCCCAAGAGCTAGGTCTATTCCACGACTATGATATGGCTCTGACCGGGGAAGAATTAGATAAACTAAGCGATGATGAATTCTCAAAAATTGTCGAGGATGTTGTAGTCTATGCGAGAGTCAGTCCACACCATAAATCAAGGATACTACATGCCTTAAAAGAGAAAGGGCATGTCGTAGCGATGACAGGCGATGGTGTAAATGATGCACCTGCATTAAAGAAATCCGATATCGGGGTGGCTATGGGTATCACTGGAACGGATGTTGCAAAGGAGGCCTCTGATATGATCCTGACTGACGACAACTTTACCTCCATCGTGAATGCCGTAGAAGAAGGCAGAGGAATATACAACACCATCAAAAGTTTCATCCAATACACCCTCTCATCCAATCTAGGGGAGATACTTGTGATATTTATTGCAATCCTCATAGGCATGCCGCTGCCTTTAATAGCGATCCAGATTCTATGGGTGAACCTGCTTACAGACGGGCTACCCGGGCTGGCACTTGGCCTTGATCCCTTTGATAAAGACATCATGAAGAAAAAACCTAGAAGACGCGATGAAGAAATGGTGTCTAAAGATATGATACATAATATCCTGATAGTGGGTGTAGTGATGTGCATCGGAGTTCTATTTATGTTTACGCACTACGGAGCGGAAATAGGGATGAATTTAGCTGACCTAGAAAGTGTTGCACCTAAAGCCCAGAGTGTAGCATTCACTACACTGATAATGTTTCAGTTATTCAATGTCCTAACATACAAGGCAAAGAACTTCCGGCTAAATGTTCGTGTAAACAAGTTCCTGGTTGCTTCAGTGATTATCTCTGTGTTAATGCAGTTTGCTGTACTATACACGCCACTGAACACAGCCTTCAAGACGGTTCCACTTGACTGGTTGGACTGGCTTAAGATAATAGCCATATCCAGCACCCTGTTTATAATACTTGAAATGCGGAAATGGCTGACAAAGGCTAAATAACTAATATATGACCTTAGATAAGAGATTCAACTCATTTGCTTTATTTATCTCCCTTGAAATCCTCCTACCTGTGCACATGGGCTCATTGTAAAGGAGCTGCGAATAAGGCGAACCCTGCATATACAGGTTTGTTCCCGCAACTATTCTCGCAGAGATTTCGAATGCAATGAATTCAAGGTTATCTGCACAAATTGTTTCAATACAGAATGGTCCGCTTATCCCGGGGAAAAACAGTT
>JAUWTD010000028.1 GCA_030609775.1 Candidatus Altarchaeota archaeon | reverse complement strand
TTTTATGCGGGCGGGTTATTTTCATCATTCGTTCGTTCATTTGTTCATTAGTTTAAGGGTCACACCATCTGTGATAATTCAGCCAACCACCCAAATAACCGTCCGTTTTATGCGGGCGGGTTATTTTTCATATTATGTTAACTATATAGAAAAAAATTTTTTTTGTTTTGTTTTATTCCAGTATCTTGTCGAGGAACCATTCTATGTCGAATGGTTTCAGGTCCTCTGCGTTTTGTCCCACGCCTATAAACAATATGGGTTTTTTTGTTTCATGTGTTATTGATAGTGCTGAGCCTCCTTTCACGTCTGCGTCCATTTTTGTTAGGATGATTCCGTCGATTCCGATTTCTTGGTTAAATGTTCTAGCTTGTTCGACTGCGTCGTTTCCTGTGAGGGCGTCTCCTACAAATATTTTTAGGTCGGGTTTATTGACTCGACAGATTTTTTTCATTTCATCCATAAGATTTGCTTTTGTTTGCATTCGACCGGCAGTATCTGCGAGAACAACATTGATTTTCCGTGCTTTCGCATGTTCTATTGCATCATATATGACTGCTGCAGAGTCAGCGCCTTTCTGATGGGATATTGTTTTTATGCCCAGGTTCTCTCCGTGTTTTGTCAGCTGCTCTATTGCACCTGCCCGGAAGGTATCTCCTGCAGCAAAGACCACTGAGAAATTATTTTTCTTCAGAAGGTTTGCGGTCCTCATAATTGTTGTGGTCTTCCCTGATCCGTTGATGCCAAGGAAAACAAGTTTCACGGGTTTTTCTGTGTTTTTTATGAAGCTTAAGAATTCGATTTCGTTTTCAGGGGTTAACACCTCCTTTAAGGCCTTTCTTATGGATTCTTTAATGGATTCGTGTATCTTGTTTTTGTCGATTTCTTTGTTTTTGAGTTCTTTTCTTAGTTTTTCAAGTATTCTATCTGTTGTCTCCACTGCGACGTCACTTTGTATTAGATCTAGTTGCAGGTCCCATAGTATCTTATCTAGGTCTTCTTCAGAAAGGTGTATGTTCTGTTTGAGGATTCCTTTTATTTTTGTTCCTGCAGAGACAGTGATTTTTTTTTCTGCGGTCTCCTCGGTTTTCCCGATGAATGTGTTAAGTTTTTTTTTGAGTGATTGAAACATCTTCACATTTGGGCTTCTGCTGCTAGTTTCTTGAATGCTGAATCTAGTTCGATAAGTCGTTTATTGGCGTCTATAATATTATTTTGGAGGTTTTCCATTATTCCGCTAACCTTTTCTGCCTCTGATTTAAGTATTTCTTTTGCTTTAGGGATGGTTTCTTCGACAGATAACCCTGCACCTATTCCAACTATGATGTTTTCAGTATCTTTAAGTTCAGCGCGTATGAATGAAGATGATCCAAGCGGAACCAGGATTTCTGAGTCTATTTTCTTTGTCTTCAATGAGTCTATTGACTCTATGGTTAAATTCACTTCTATTAGTCGAGACTCCACCATCTGTGCTTGATTTGAGAGTTCTTCGATCTGTTTTCTGTATGCTTCTATCTCCATAAGGAGGTTTTGTAACATCTCCTGTTTTTCAGTCTTTGTCTGAATTTTAGGTGTTTCCATTTTTTCTTTTTATTGTTTTTACGTTATCTCCTTGCCCTATGATAACTATCTCAGGTTTTCTTCTTGCGAATATGCCGTTTTCTATTATGCCATAAATTAAATTCAGTTGTTTTTCTAGTTTTTCTGGGTTTTTTATGTTGAATTTTGTGTCTATTATGATATTGTTTCTGTTTGTTATGAATCCTTTTCTCTCTTTTGGGATGCCTCCAAGTGCTTTAAGCTCTTCTGTCACTGACTTTTTTTCTGATGGTTTGACTTCAACTGCCACCGGGAAGTCTCCTAGTTTCTTAACTGTTTTTGTGTAGTCTGCTATTATTATGAATTTTTTTGCTTTATCTGCGACATTTTTTTCAGAGGTGTGTGCTCCACCTCCTCCTTTTATCAGGTTAAATTCTGGATCTATTTCATCTGCTCCGTCAACGTCCACGTCAACGTCCACGTCCACTCTATCACATTCCTCAAGGGATGTGGTAGACATGCCTAATTCTTTTGCAAGTTTCTCGGTTTTTTTTGATGTGGGCACCCCGATGATGTCAAGTTTTTTCTCTGCGAGTTTTTTGATGAAGTATTCTGCAGTGGATCCTGTTCCAAGACCTACAACCATTCCATCTTGTATATATTCTGTTGCCTTTTCAGCTGCCTTTTTTTTTGATAATTCTATGTCTTTTCCACTCATTTCTCTTTAAATAATTATTATCGCAGGCATAAAAAGAAGATGCTGACGTGTGTTTATTTGGATTTGTTTTGGTCCATTAGTTGATTTAGTTTGTTTTTTATTATGTTTTTTCCAATGGTTCGGTCTTCGCGTATTCTTTCTATTTTTTCCATTTCATAAAGTATCAGCAGCATAGGTTGGATCTGTTTTTCCAGGTCTGTTCTTTTTTGGTGTTGCCAGATGAACAGTTTCGCCTCCTCGAAGCCTCGATTCTCTAGTATGTTTCCAATGTCTTCTATGAATGCTGTGCTGAATCTAACTGATGTAATCTTTGGATTGTTTTGGATTATATCTACTAGTTTAGTGAATTCATCCATATTTATACAAACCTCGGTCTTTTAGAGAGCATTTTTGGAAGCGGGAGGGGTTTATGTGGATAATCCTTTATTTTTTCATTGATGTCTTTTATCAGATCTGATGTGGTCATTTTTGTCTGGGTGTTGGATTCGCGGATTCTTACTGGGAGGATGCCTGATGATTTTTCTGTTTGGCCTACGACAATTATCCTTGGAATCCATTCTTTTTCAGCTTCTCTGATTTTTTTGCTTATACTGAGGTTTCTGTCGTCTATGTCCACTCGAATGTTTTTTTCTTCGAGGTCATATGATATTTTTTCTGCGTAAGGGATGAATTCATCCGATATTGGCAGGATTCTTATATGGGTCGGTGAAAGCCATATTGGAAGCATGGGTTTAACGCCTTTTTTTTGTCTGATATGTGTTTGCTCAAGTAAGGCGTAGAGGTTTCGGTCTATGCTACCTGAGATGCTTGCGTGTAGCATAAGCGGGTGTTTTTTGGATCCGTCTTCGTCGGTGTAGGTTATATCAAATCTTTCTGTGTTTTCTATGTCTATTTGGACTGTTGATAGGGCAGAGGCTTTATTTAATGCGTCGACGATGTTGAATTCGAACTTCATTATAAAATAGAATGGGCGTTCATCCCATATCTCTATTAGGGCTGGTTTATTGGTTAGTTTAACAAGCTCATTTGCGAAGTCTTTGTTTTCTTCATAGAATTCTCTGACGAATCTTATCCCTACTTCATAGTCTAAATCTAGGTCAGACATCCACTTTAATGCAAGCTTGTATTGGTTCATGAACTCATGTTTTGCTTCGTCCATGTCTTTTACTAAGGTGTGCATGTCTGGCATCGTGAAGGCTCGGAGTCGTCTTAGTCCGACTAATTCTCCGCGTTGTTCATGTCTGAAGCTGTAATGGGAAAGCTCGTAGAGTTTCAGGGGTAGGTGTTTATATGAGATTGTCATATCATGTTTTATTAGATATTGGCCGAAGCAGGCTGCGAATCGCAGAAAATATTCTTTTCCGCCTGATTTAAGTGTGTATTGTCTTGCTGGGAACCGGTTAAGGTATTTTGAAAGCTGTTGGTGGTCACATGAGTACATTATGGGTGTTTCCACTCTCATGCTGCCGTATCTTGAAACCATGTCTGATACATGTTCTTCCATAAGATTTTTTATGAGTTGTCCTTTAGGGTACCATCTCAGGTTTCCTGCATCTGAGCCTGGCTCGTAGTCTGCGAGTTCATGGGATCTCATCAATTTGACATGGGGTGGTTCCTCGTTGACTGTTCGGGATTTTGAAATCTCATAGTCTGAAAATTTCTGTAGGTTTTTGTGTTTACTGAAGTTGAAGTCTTTTGTTGGGGTTAGTTTTTTGTCTAAGTCGAGGACGTACCAGTATGATTTTAGTTTTTCTTCGAGTTCTACGGCCTTAGAAATATTTTTTTCTCCTTTGTTTTTGGGGAGGATGGTTCTTGAAAGTTCGGAGAGTGGGTGGCCTTTACATTTTAATTCAAAGCTCTTGTACCATCCAAAGGGTGCTTTGAGTGTGTTATGTTCCTTACTTAGTTTTTCGTATGTGTTTTCAAGAATTATTCTGGCAGTGTTTGGGTTGCTGAGGTTGCTTGACAGATGGGCGTAGGGATATAATGCTATGGATTGTGCGCCGACTTTTTTTATGGTCTCTTTTATCTCAGAAACAAGCTGGTCTACTGTAGATTCTATATTCTCTTCGTCTGGTTTCTCTGCGGCTATAAATGCAACGAGAACATTTTTGGCTTCGCCTTTATGCTCTTCTATTTCTTCAGCATCCTTTAATGCCTTTTTTTTGGCTTCAAATCTCAGGTAATCTGAGTGTATTAGTAGAATACGCATAGTAAATAGATAGGATTTTTTTAATATATTTAATCCTCTAATGTGATATTCTAAGGTATAAGCTATTTATGCATGTATTGGTTAAAATGGTTACTGAATTAAAATTTAAAAAGAAGTTGCCGAAGAATCCTTTGGTGATTGAAGCCTTTCCAAGTAAAGGTTTTGTTTCAACGATTGCTGCAAAGTATATGATTGATGAATTAGGTATGGAGGTGGTTGGATGTATAAGGTCTGATAAGGTTCAAAGCATTGCTGTAGTTCATGATTCGACTCCGATGTATCCTATACGAATTTATATGAAAGACGATATTGTGTTGCTTTTCTCTGAGGTTAATGTGCCCTTCCAGTATGTTGGTGAGTTTACTGAAGCTATCAGCAGGTGGTTTCGGGATATAAAGCCAAGGGAGGTGCTTTTGCTTGCGGGTATCTCTGGGAGGTCAACTGAGAAAAAGCATGAAATCTTTGGGATAACCTCAGATAAGAAAATAAGAAAGAAACTCCGTAAGTTGGATGTGGTAGATCTGGTTGAGGGTATGTTAACTGGGGTGTCGTCTGATCTTTTGTTGTTCTGTATGGATGAGGGTATTCCGGTTACAAGTCTTATGGTTGAAACCAACTATACCCCTGATCCTCTGGGTTCTGCGTCTATGCTCAAGATAATCTCGCAACTGTTAGATGTGGATATTGATACAAAGAAGCTTGTTGAAAAAGGGCAGGAAGTGGAAAAAATGTTTTATGAGCTCTCTGATCAGATGAAGAAAGGCATGGAGGATACAAAAGAGATGAGTGGGTATTCTCCGATGTATGGGTAGATATGGGTAAGATAAAGCTTATAGCCTTTGATTTGGATGGTGTTTTGGTTGATGGTTGTGGTAGTTGGTGGGAGGTGCATAAGGTTTTAGGTACGCTTGATAAATCAAAAGAGCATGCTATGGAGTATCATTTAGGGAAGATAACCTTTGATGAGTGGGCGAGGAAGGACTCTAAGCTGTGGTATGGCGTCGATATTGGAAAGATACGGGATGTGTTGTATAATATTGAGTTGATGCCTGGGGTCAGGGATACTTTACCTGAGTTAAGGAAACACTATAAGCTAGCTATAATCAGCGGAGGTCTTCAAACCTTGGCTGACCGGATAAAAAAAGAATTTAGGATGGATTATGCGATTGCTAATAAACTCTTAGTTGAAGACGGTAAAGTCTGCGGTATTGATCAATTGGTTGACTTTCAGGGTAAGGGAAAAATATTGCAGGATCTAGCTCAAAACTATGGTGTTGGGTTAGATGCATGTGCTGCAGTAGGGGATTATAAGAATGATATTCCTATGTTTAAGGTGGCGGGTTTTTCTATAGCATTCAATCCAAAGAGCGATGAACTAATGAAGTTTGCCGATGAGATAATATATGAAAAAAATTTAAGGAGGATATTGCCTTACTTTAATTGAAAATGCGGTATGCGTCAAGAATAAAAAAGATTCCCCCTTATCTGTTCGCTGAAATAGATCGGGCGATAGCAGCTAAGAGATCTGAAGGTGTGGATGTGATAAGCCTTGGGGTGGGTGACCCTGATATTCCGACGCCTGCTAATATTGTTGAGAAAATAAAAGAAGCAGTGGATGATTCCTTGAATCATAGGTATCCTTCTTATAATGGGATGTTATCCTTCAGGACTGCTGCTGCGGGATGGTATAAGCGTAGATTTGGTGTTTCGTTTGACCCGGAATCGGAGGTTATTGCACTTATAGGTTCAAAAGAGGGTATAGCTCATATACCTCTTGCATTCATAGATTCAGGTGATGTTGCTTTGGTGCCTGATCCAGCATATCCTGTATACAAGATTGGAACCGTTCTTGCTGATGGTGTCCCTGTTGAAATGCCTCTTCTTGAGGAGAATGGATTTAAGCCGGATTTAGGTAGCATAGACAAAAAAACAGCACAGAAAGCAAAGTTGTTGTTTCTAAACTACCCTAATAATCCTACCTCTGCAACCGCTGGATTGGATTTTTTCAAGGAAGTTGTTGATTTCGCCCAGGATAATGACGTCGTAATCTGTCATGATGCACCCTATACTGAGGTAGTTTTTGGTGGCTATAAGTCTAAGAGTTTTATGGAGGTAAGGAATGCAAAAGAGGTTGGTGTTGAATTCCATTCACTTTCTAAGACATATAATATGACTGGTTGGAGGATAGGTTTTGTTGTGGGTAATTCTGAAGTCATAGCAGGTTTAGGTAAGATAAAAGAGAACATTGATTCAGGAGCCTTCCAGGCTGTGCAGTATGCTGGAATAGAGGCATTGGAAGGTCCGCAGGACGCGGTCAGAGAAAATATGAAGGTTTTTGAACAGAGGCGTGATTTAATGGTCGAGGGTTTTCAGGATCTTGGGTGGGATGTGAGTAAACCTAAAGCAACCTTTTATCTCTGGTTTAAGATACCTGCATCTTATACCTCTTCAATGGATTTTGCATCTGATCTTTTGGATAATGCAGGTGTAGTATTGACTCCGGGTGTAGGGTTTGGTCGATATGGTGAAGGATATGTTAGATGTTCCTTAACGCAGAGTATGGAGCGGCTTAAGGAGGCCCTTGAAAGAATAAAGGCGGCAGGCATAAATTAGAATGATAATCACGATAGGTGGATCAATTGGGTCTGGGAAGACAACCCTTGCAAAGGAGCTTGCATTAAGGTTTAATCTGAGGCATGTATCTGCTGGTGTGGTAATGAGGGATATGGCTGAGAAGATGAGGATGTCTATCGGGGAATTTTCAAAGTATGCTGAATCTAATCCTGAAGTGGATCTTGAAGTAGACAATCAGCAGAAGGGTTTGGCAAAGGAGGGTGATTGTGTTGTTGACGGGAGGCTTTCAGGGCATTTTCTCGACTCCGATATAAGGATATGGCTTAAAGCACCTTTGGATGTTAGGGTTGATAGGATATCTCAAAGAGATGGTAAGACCAAAGAAGATGCGAAAATAAGTCTGATGAGGCGGGAAGAGAGTGAACGGAAGAGGTATAGGGAGATCTATGGTATTAACTTAGATGATTTAGATATCTATGATCTGGTAATAAACACAGGGAAATTTGATGTCGGGAGGATAGTTGAGATTATTTCGGCAGCGATAAAAAATTCATAGAAGGAATTTTTTAGCTATTAGAAAATAGGGATATATTTTCTAATTCAATAAAAGAATGATAAAAAGAACACCGTTAGATATATGCCATTAGATATATATGTTAGTTTATACATAGTATTATTAATACGATGAAAGATAATAGGGGGCAAGCGGCACTGGAGTTTTTGTTAACGTATGGGTGGGCGATACTTGTATTGTCTTTGGTTTCAGTTCTTTTATGGCAGATGGGTGTATTTGATCCAGGAGGTCAGGTGCAGCCGGGATCCTCTGGTTTTTGGGGTGCTGTGCCTGACGACTTTGTTTACACAAGTTCGTGTATATTGAAAATTTCCATAAGCAATAAGGTTGCAGCTAGTGTAACTCTGTTAGGGATTAATGCTACTGTTGATGGTGTGACCTATGTTGATAATAATCCCGTGGCTAATATGGGTGGTGATGCAACCGTTCCATCTGGTGGGTTGACTGTATGGGAATTTGATTTAGGTGCTGAACCGAGTCCTCCTCCTCAACTGTCTGCAGGCGCCAACTACCGTGTTTTTGTTTCTATGAGATATAATCATAGTGTAACTCAGGAAGAGTATCTAAGCTCTGGCTGGCTATGGGGTAATGTAGAGTTGTAAAAAGGGTTTTTGGAAGTTTTTAGTAAAAGTTCAATACTAATTATCTTGGAAATTTGGGGTTTTTCTATCTGCTAAAAGCCATTCATACAATGCGTCATGGGAATACTTTATGTGTTGTTCTATCTTATTGTCTGTCAATGTTAATTGTGTAGGTGTAGTAGGTGTAGTAGGTGTAGTAGGTGTATGGATGTCTTGGTTTCTCCAATTTTGGACGATTATTAAGCCTGCTATAACATAGTAATCAAAATCTCTTTGCTTGATCTTATTTGGTTTAAGTTTAGGCAATTCTCTGATAAAATAACCCAGCCCCCATGTTCCGCTCTTAATATCTTCCTTAGTCACTGCTCCTAGTTTTATTGGTTCAGGGGGTTTAATCTTACCCTTGCGGCTAAATTCTTTTTTACTAACTGTTTTATTGATGAGGTATCCCTTTTTAAGAAAAATACCTTTTAACAAAAATTCAAAACCTAATCCTAAATAAACCCTATTAATGTACTCTGTATCTGCTATATCCCCAAAATTAACTGGACTTTTATACAATGAAAAAAAACATTCAGATCTTTTAATGAATAATTCCCACTCTTTTTGTTTGTATTTATAAACTTCTTTTTTATTTTTTTTGTTTTTAAAATTTTCTAAATCAAATTCCCGGTTCCTGTATTCATTATACAGCTTTTGTTTTATAGTTGAATCTATCTTTTTTCTATATGGTTTAAGAAGAAACAGGATATCCCAGTATCTTTCATAGTCTGTAATATCTTCAACTGAATCAAGAAGCAGAAAAATTGCAAGCCCTTTATTTTTTGCTCTAAAAGATTCTTCTATCAGGCTTTCTTTTAATCTATTAACTTCGTTTTGAGTGAGTATACTCCCTATTCTTTTACACTGCATGTTATTTACGCCAGTTTCTAATCTATGGGTTGTAAAGGAGGGGCTTATCTGATTATGTCTGAGATTATGCCTCCGACTTTTATGGGGTATAGTTTGTATGCGAGATTGTTTGCCTCTTTTAATCTGTTTTTGGATGTTGAATAGATTGTGAACAGTGGGTCCCCGACATCTATTTCATCGCCGACTTTCACGTGCAGGTAGAGTCCTGCAGACTTTATTCTAGGGGCTCCTGCAGCTCGTGCTATGGTTGAGATTATTTTGTTTTCTATGTATTTTACCCGTCCTCTGTGTTCTGAGATGATGGTCATCTCATTTTTTGCTATTTCGATGTCTTCAGGTTTTATGTCAGGGTCTCCTCCCTGGGCTTCAATAATCTGTTTCATCTTCTCTTTTGCTTTCCCTGATTTCAGGATTTCTTCTGCAATATTTCTGCCTTTGCCTTGGATGCATTTGCCTGAGAGTTCAAGCATGGCTCCGGCAAGGTCAAGGGATTTTTCTATTAAATCTGCTGGGCCCTTGTTGTCTAGTGCGTAGAGAACATCTCTAGCCTCTAATGCCGGACCAATGCCTTTGCCTATAGGTGCTCTTCCGTCGGTTATAAGGCATTCGACTGCGACACCTAGTCTCTTGCCGAGTTCGATAAACTTGTGTGCGAGGTCTTTAGCTTTCTCTTCACTTATGACCTTAGCGCCTCTGCCTACTGGGATGTCAATTATGATGTAGTCTGATCCGACGGATCGTTTCTTGGCCATTACGCTTGCAAGCATGTGTCCTTCTGTGTCGATTGATAGAGGGTACTCTACCCTGATGATTCGGTCATCTGCTGGCGCAAGATTTACTGATCCACCCCATGCGATGCAGCCATTTGTTTTGTTGACTATCCCTTTTAATTTATCTACTCCGAAGTCTACCGGTGCGAGAACCTCCATTGTGTCTGCGGTACCTGCCGAGGAGGTTATTGCCCTTGAGCTTGTTTTCGGTATAATGAATCCTGCAGCTGCTATTATCGGTACGATTAGCATAGTAGTCCGGTTTCCTGCAACTCCCCCGATGCAGTGTTTGTCCATGATGTCGTCTCCGAAGTCGATGCTCTGCCCTGTGTCAACTATTGCTTTTGTCATTGCAACGATTTCATCCATGATGTAGCCTTTTACGTAGCCTCCTGTAACAAAAGCAGTTAACTCAATATTGCTTAGATTATTGTCTACAACATCCTGGATTATGGCACGTATCTCTTCTTCGTTTAGGGTGTAGCCGTCGATCTTTTTTTTGATGAATTCAACAGACTGTGGTTTGCTTGTTTCACTCACCTCTACTATGCATTTATCGCATATGTTCAGTAATCTTCTGACTCCTCCAAATATTGCAATCTCTCCTTCCTTGACAAAGGTGGATGTTGTGTCTGCTATTGTTGTGATGCTCTTGCCTTCATGTGATATTCTCACTCTGCCTGTTACATATACTCCAAGGTCTTTAGCATCTTCGTCGTTTAAAACCACCACTGGTTTGCCTGTTTCTATGTGATATACTCTAACATCTAACTTCATCTTATTTTATAATATATTTGCAGAATTTAAGTTATGTTATTTGTTCCTTTGGATTTATATATCCCTTACCTCATATTATTTATCTAAGTATTAAATGACTTCATGAAAATAATTGAAAAAATGACTGAAAAATGACTCAGAAAACCAAAACACCTGGGAAGAAGAAATGTAAGGCTGGATCAAAGACAAAAAAGAAGGCCGTTAAATCTACTGAAAACAAGGGGGTAATGATAAAGGATTTAGGGGAGTCTATCCTCATAGAAGAGGATTTGCAGGTGGCTGAAAAAAATCTCGTGCATGTGGAGCCTGAGCAGCTTAAAGGTGAAAGAAATCCTAAGCTGTTTTATAGGAATTTTGTATTCAAATGCAATAAGTGTGTACATGAATTTGAGCATGAGGCAGCTATACCTATAATAGAGCATAAGATAGTATGCCCGAAGTGTAACAAAGAGCACATAATCCGGATTGTTCCAGTGTCCAAACAGTATACAATCAAGACCTCTGATTGATCCTTCTTTTTTTAGTTAATCTAAGATAATGGATGATGGGAAAAAGGGTTCATGTGATATTGGAGGTTCTAAAAGAGAAATATCCTGTTGCATCAACTGCTCTTGTATACTCTAACACATTGGAGCTTTTAGTGGCTACGATTCTTTCCGCTCAGTGCACCGATAAGCAGGTTAATAAGACTACTCAGAAGCTTTTCAGGAAATATTTGTGTGTGCGTGATTATGCTAACGTTGATTTGCAGGTATTTGAGCAGGATATCCGGTCAACTGGCTTCTATAAGACCAAGGCAAGGAACATAAAGAATTGTTGTAGGGTGCTTATTGAACACTATGATTCAGAGGTTCCAAGGACGATGGAGGAGCTTGTGACGCTTCCAGGTGTTGCAAGGAAGACTGCAAATATTGTGTTGTTGCATGGGTTTGGGATCGTTGAAGGCATTGCAGTAGATACGCATGTGAAACGTGTTGCTATCCGTCTTGGGCTTTCAGATAAGACAGATCCTGTTAAAATAGAGCAGGATTTAATGGAGACTGTATCAAAAGAAGATTGGGCAAGTGTATCTGATCTTTTTATCTGGCATGGCAGGGATACATGCGATGCAAGAAAACCTAGGTGTAGTATCTGTTGTTTAAATGAGTTATGTCCGTCTGCGGGGAAATTTTAGTTAAGATGTCGCTTGATGAATACACGCGGAAACGGAATTTTGGAAAAACACCTGAACCCGACGCGGTGTTAGAGGAATCAGGAAGTGATCGGATTTATGTCATACAGAAACATTATGCTTCTCACTTGCACTATGATTTAAGGCTTGAAATTGATGGGGTGTTATGGAGTTGGGCGGTGCCAAAGGGTCCGCCGTTGGATGAAGAAACGAAGCGGCTTGCGGTGAGAACTGAGGATCACCCAATCGAATACGCTAACTTTGAAGGAACAATCCCTAAAGGAAATTATGGCGCAGGCACTGTTGAGATCTGGGATAAGGGAACATTTGATTTAGAAGAGCTATCAGACAAAAAAATTGTTGTAAAACTTCAGGGCAAAAGATTAAAGGGAAGGTATGTGTTGATAAAAATGAAGCCGCGTGCAGGATACAGGGGAGATAAGAATTGGCTTTTCTTTAAGCTAAAGGAAAAGAAAGTTAGTTTCGCTTAATAAACATTATTGCAAGAACCCCTGTCAGAAGCAGTAAACTGCACAGGGCAGGTAATAGGATCCCTTGTTTGTTTTGTTGTTTTTCTTGTTGGGTTGTTGCAGTTGAAATCAATGTTGTTGTCGTAGTTGTGGTTGTTGTGGTTGTTGTTGTGGTTGTTGTTGTGGTTGTTGTTGTGGTTGTTGTTGTGGTTGTTGTGGTTGTTGTTGTTTTTGGCTGGACTGTGAAGTATATACTACCCCGTGTTCCGCCGAAGTTTGCTTCAGCCCAGTAGTTTCCTGGTTTGGTTGCAGTGTATGGGTATTTGATTGTTTTTTTTTCGTTTAGTGGTGTGTCTCCTGCGCATCCTATGCATTGTTCCGGGGAGGGTTTGCTGTAGATTATGACGCGTAGACGGTATTTTCTAGGTTCGGTCTCCTCCTGTAATACGAATTGTCCCCCTACTGGTTCTGAGGGATTGATTTCGAGGTGTAAAGTTATTGTTTCTCCGACTGTTAGGTTTTCTTTGTCTGCTGTTAGGTCTACTGTGGTTGCTGAGGCTGCGGGGGTATAAATCAGTGTGTAAAGTGTCAGTAGGATTAGTAGGTATGTGGTTGCTTGTTGTTTCATTCTCCCCCTTTTTTTTTATGGTGCGATTAGTTTAACGTAATCCATTTTGTCGCTTGTGTCCAATAGGTTAACCATTTTTTTTATTCTGGTAGCGTTTCCTTCCAGTATAAAGATGTCAAGGCATTTGTTTTCTTTTAGGTGGCTGTGTATCTGTGTTTTTGTTATGTCTTCGAATTTGTGTTTTATTTCTGATACAGTTATTTCGTCTTTTTGGCTGTGGATTAGCATGAGGATTGAATTTATTTTGCCGGATAGTTTTTCTTTTTCTTTGTTGTCTGCGATGAGCATTCGTGCCCCTGCTCTTAGTGTTTCTGATCTGCCTGAGAAGCCGAGTTCTTTTTGTATTTTATCTATTTCCTCTATCATCCGTTCGTTCATGGATATGCTGATTATTGTCATAAAACCCCTGTTAATAATTTATTTGTAAATATGATATAAAAGTTATTAACATATAATTTAAATATTATTAATTCATATATTGTTGTGTGGGCAAAAAAATTCTATCTTTCTTTCTCCTATCGGTTTTTCTATCTGCTGGTTGTGTAACAGAAAAACAAGTAGGGGAGAAAATTCTGGTAGTTGTTACAATACCTCCTCAGGCTGAGTTTGTTGAAAAGATTGGCGGAGACCTTGTTGAGGTTGAGGTAATGGTCCCTCCTGGCGCAAGTCCGCATACCTATGATCCGCTGCCAAGCCAGCTCTCTGATGTGGGTAGGGCTAGGATGTATGCTAAGGTTGGATCCGGGGTAGATTTTGAGCTTTCATGGTTTAGTAAGTTGCAGGAAATCAACAAGGATATGTTTGTCGTCGACTGCTCTAAGGGAATAGAATTAATAGGTAATGATCCCCACATCTGGACTTCTCCAAAAAATGCGCAGATAATGGTTGAAAACATATATGAGGGCCTAGTAGAAATTGATCCAGTTAACCAAGAATACTATCAGAGAAACAAAGAGAACTATTTGAGTGTGCTTGACGGCTTGGATGCTGATATATCTGATGCACTCGCCCAGAAGACAAATAAGATAAACCGGAAAATAATAGTGTATCATCCTGCGTGGACCTATTTTTGCAGAGACTATGGTCTTGAGCAGATTCCTATTGAAGAGGGTGGTAAGGAGCCGACGCCTAGAGGACTCATTAATCTGGTAAATCAGGCAAAGGCAGATAACATAACAATAATCTTTGCATCCCCTCAGTTTAATACAGATAGTGCAGAAGCAATAGCCCGGGAGATTAATGGAGTGGTTGTTTTGATAGATCCCTTAAAGAAAGAATATGTAGATAATATTCAAAAGGTTGCGGGAGCATTCGCAGAGGTTTAGATATGGGTAATTATGCAATTAACCTAAAAGATGTGTCTGTGTCATTTAATGGCGTATCTATTCTAGAGGATATAACCTTTTCATTAAAGAAAAATATTTTTCTTGGAGTAATCGGGCCAAATGGTGGAGGCAAAACCACTCTATTAAAGGTAATCTTGGGGTTGATTCAACCCGATAAAGGAACGGTTGAAGTCTTCGGAAAATCCCCTGTGGAGAGTAGGAAACTCATAGGTTATGTGCCGCAATATCGGTCATTTGATTCAGGGTTTCCTATAAGTGTATTTGATACTGTTTTGATGGGTAGGTACGGTGGGGTGTTTGGGAACTATTCTGGTAAGGACCGGGAAACGGTTGCAGATATTCTGGAGACTGTGGGTATGTCAGAGTTTAAAGACAGGCGGGTAGGTGACTTGTCTGGCGGGCAGATTCAGAGGGTTTTTGTGGCAAGAGCACTTGTAAGGGAACCTATGATGCTTTTATTGGATGAGCCGACTACGGGCATTGATCTGAAAATGCATGAATCCTTCTATGAGCTTCTCTCTGAACTCAAAAAAAAGATGACTATATTGTTGGTAACTCATGATATTGGGGTTGTATCTGTTTATGTGGATGATGTAGCATGCCTCAATAAACGGTTAGTCTATCATGAATCAAAGGAAGCCACATTAAAAGACATCGGAGAATTATATGGCTGCCCTATAGAACTCATAGGTCATGGGGCCATACCGCATCGTGTGTTGGGGAGGCATAAACGTGATTGAGATTCTACAGTATGAGTTCATGAAAAATGCACTCATTGCATCTGTTCTTGTGAGTGTTGCATGTGGGATAGTTGGAACATATGTTGTCATAAATCGGATAGTGTTCATCAGCGGAGGAATCTCGCATGCAGCCTTTGGAGGCATTGGTTTGGGTTATCTTTTAGGCGTAAATCCAATTCTTGCAGCTGTTCCATTCTGTATAGCATCCGCTTTAGGTATAGGGTTAATCAGTGAAAGAACCGATGTCAGTGAAGATGCTGCAATTGGGGTGCTTTGGTCGCTGGGTATGGCTGCGGGTATACTATTTATTGGTCTGAGTCCGGGTTATGCGCCTAACCTGTTTAGCTATCTCTTTGGTTCAATATTGGCTGTTTCGTCCTTTGATCTGGTGATGATGTTTTTCCTAGATATTATAATAATTGTCACCGTTTTTGTCTTCTTCAGAGAATTTTTAGCACTTTCATTTGATAAGGAATTTTCTATGGTGGTGGGTGTACCTGCAAGGAAACTATATCTATTGCTTCTATGCCTGGTCGCCTTAAGTGTTGTTGTATTGATAAAGGTTGTAGGGGTTATGCTTGTAATGGCTTTGCTGACAATCCCTGCTGTGATAAGCAGACAGTTTACATATAATCTAAAAAAACTTATGTTTCTTTCAACCATCACCGGAGCTATTTTCACAGTAATGGGTTTGTGGCTTTCATACTTGTATAATCTTGCTTCAGGAGCAACTATTGTATTGGTTCTGGGAGCTTCATTTGTTTTATCTTCTCTGATGGCGAAAACAAGATAAGTTACACTTCTTTAAGATAATGTGGAAGCGTTCTATTCTATCTATCTTTGTCGATCTGTTACTGCTTGTTATCTGTGTTATGTTGTATTCATTGTTTACTTCTCGGGGAAACCCGTAATTCAATACGTCGAAAGAAAAAACAAAGCATTTAGATGAATTATATGAAAAAATGGTATCGTATGGGTGCCATCTCAGTTATCACTGACTGTAAAAGAAGCCTGCAGAAAATATATGGGCTACTCAAAGGAAGACTGGAAATAGCGTAAGTGAATGATTCATTCAAAAACACACTTAAAGCAGACCGGATCTATATGGGAGATAACCCCTCGATAGACGGTTGGATGCTCATAAACTTTATCTCCCGCCTATCATATTGCAAAATATATGGACAACTCACCCAGAAAAAAACACCTACCTGCCTCGGAGTTGCCTGAAGAAATCAGAGACGGCTTTAAAGGAACAAAGATTGTAAACACTAAAAAAAGAAATAGAAAACATAAAATTATTTAATGTATCCTTAATCAACCTATTGATATAACACTATACTTTTATAACATATTTAAACTGAAACAACCAATAAACTTACACTCATAAAAGAGACCAGTACCTTATCTTTACCTGGTTTCTGACAAATACATAGGTGGATTGGCTTGAAGAATAAAACATTATTAGTAGTGTTAGCATTCAGTTTAGTTTTCTCTGTAGATCTCATCCTCTCTGAGCTCTCTGACGCCGACAACCCACTCTTCAGCCTCTCAACTGACAAACCCAGCTATCAACTGAATGAAACCGTCCGCATCCACGTAACCGCACCTGAAAACACATCAACGAATCTAACAATCCAAGATCCATTTAATCTCACATACATAACCCAGAAAGAAAAAATAGGGTCCTTCACCCACATCTACACACCCGAATCCATAGGAAACTACTCCGTTCACGCATTCTTTTCCCTCCGAAACACGAGCAGCAACACATCAACCTATTTTATAGTGACCCAGCCTCCAGAAGAACATAGGATAAACGAAACAAACCTTCTTGAGTCCGTCTATCTTACAACAGACAAATCAGTATATTATTTAAACGAAACAGTTCTCGTCTCTATCTCAGCTCCGGAAAACACCACAACTAATCTAACCATACAAAATCCGTTAGGTGAAGTATACTCTTCTTTAAAAGAAAACTTCGGGTGGTTCACTCACACATATATCCCTGAATTCTTAGGAGATTACCTGATCTTTGCTCGGCTCTCCTTGCAAAACGAAACCAAGGAATTGAATACCCGCTTTGAAGTAATCCAAGGTATAACAAACAAAACCACTGAACCAGAAACCACTTCACCTCTAGAACCTGTCTCCCTCATAATTAACCAATCCACCTATTATTTAAACGAAACCGTCCGCATCCACGTAACCGCTCCAGAGAACACCACAACCAACCTATCCATACAAAACCCGATAGGAGAACTTTACTCCACCCTGAAAGAAAACTTCGGCAGCTTCAGCCACCTCTACGTCCCCGAGTTTCTGGGAGATTATCTGATCCATACAAAGCTCTCCTTACAAAACGAAACCAAGGAATTAAATGCAAGCTTTGAGGTTATCTCAAACATAACAAAAACATCTGCAGATGATTTGATTCAGGGGACAGCGGAGCTATATGAGCCTGTTAGCTGGGAAAAAAAGATAACCATTAAAAACAACGACTCCTTACTTAAAGTAGACCTAACCTCAGATCTTCCGTCGGATGCATCAAACATCCGAGTACATAACAAAAAAACCGGTGTGCAGACGATAGAACAAAATGTATCTGGGCTGCTTGAGCCAAATGAAACCAACAAACTTATAATCGAATACATAACCTCTGCTCCCTACAAGGTAGAGCAGTTGATAGAAAACAAAACAAAATACTTGAAACAAGTAGATATAAGGTCTGATTCATCCGTCCACTACACAAACGTCAAAGCATACACAGACATAGATGAAAACATTTATAATCTGAAGCT
>JAUWTD010000059.1 GCA_030609775.1 Candidatus Altarchaeota archaeon | reverse complement strand
GTCAGAGAGATTCACTGAAGGAACCCATCCCCCCCTCGTGATGCCTATGATAAAATCGGGTTCATATCCTGAATCAATTATCTGTTTAGCAACCTTCCCTGATAGATCCCACATATCCTCCCATGAACGCAGCTCGCAATTGAATTTTTCCATCTTTTACCTTATTTATATTTTCATTACTTTAATTTATTGTGTTCATTTATGTGTAATAACATGATTGGTGTGATTGGTGGAACTAGTCTTGCTGGGATGGATATCCTTGAAGGCTTTGATGCGGCATCCGTAAACAACAAGTATGGGGGTGTGTATCTTTTGAAAAACACTGATACAGCATTTCTTCTAAGGCATGGTAAGGATAGACGAATCCCTCCTCATATGGTCTGTCATCGGGCTAATATCTTGGCGTTATCTGATTTAGGTGTTGAGAAGATAATAGCGGTTGGGTCGGTTGGCAGCCTGAAAAAAGAAATAATTCCTGGAAGACTCCTAATTCCTCATGATTATATGAATTTCGGGAGAATAGAAAGCTATTATGATTCAGAGATACGGCATATAACACCTGGTCTGGATGAGTTCATGTCTGGGACAATAACCGGTGCTGCAAAAAAAAACTGCATAGATGTATTTGGGAAAGGGGTTTATATGCAGGCGAGGGGTCCAAGGCTGGAGACTCGGGCAGAGGTTTCCTTTATGAAGAATTATGCTGACGTGGTCGGGATGACATTGGCATCTGAGGCAACCCTTGCAAAAGAGTTAGGCATACCCTATGCGTGTATTTGCACAGTAGATAACTATGCTAATGGCATTATAGATGTGAACCTTGATTTTGAAGAGATCATAAAAACTGCATCAAAGAACAGGGAGGCTCTTATAATTCTTATTATGGCTGTTTTGGAGGAACTACGATGAGTATTCTACTAAAGAATGGATTATTGGATGGAAAAGAGGTGAACATATACATTGAAGGAAACAGGGTAACTGAGATTGGGTCTAAAGTAGAGGCAGAACATGTCTTAGAGTGTAAAGGAAAAGCTGTGTTGCCTGGTTTAGTGAACTCACACACTCATTCTGCTATGACGCTCATGCGCAGTTACGCAGACGACTTGAACTTACATGACTGGCTGGAAAAAGAGATCTGGCCTCTTGAAGCCAAAATAGGCCAAGAAGAAGTCTACTGGGGTTCGAAGCTAGCGTGCCTGGAAATGATAAAAACCGGGACAACCTGCTTTAACGACATGTATTGGCATATGAAGGGCACGGCGCGGGCGGTAGATGAAATGGGTCTTAGGGCAGTTCTCGCTGAATCATTCATTGACTTATTCAAAGAGGATATGGCCGAAGAGATGAAGAAAACCAACATAGAATTCATAAGATACCTAAAAGATTTAGGAAATGAAAGAATAACTCCTGCAATAGGGCCGCACGCAGTTTATACTGTATCTAAGAAGAGCCTTATATGGGTTAGGGAGTTTGCAGAAAAAGAGGATCTGTTAATCCATTTCCATCTTGCAGAAACCCAAAAAGAAAACACGGACTGTGAGCGTATGCATGGTAAAAGGCCGGTTTCTTTTTTGGAGGATATAGGGTTTCTCTGTGATAAATTGGTGGCTGCGCACTCTATCTGGCTTACAGAAAAAGAGATTGGAACCCTGGCAAGCCATAACGTAAAAATATCTCATAATCCCACATCTAACCTAAAGCTTGCTTCAGGTGTCATGCCCTACTGTGATATGAAGAATAAGGGAGTTACGGTTTCTATTGGAACAGATGGCTGCGCCTCAAACAATAATCTGGATATGTTTGAGGAAATGAAGATCGCTGCATTAGTCCATAAAGGCTTCAGCAGGGATCCGACAGTTATGCCTGCCAAAGAAGCCTTTAAGGCTGCGACATTGGGCGGCGCAAGAGCCCTTGGACTAGATGTAGGAGAAATCAGGGAAGGGGGGCTTGCAGATTTAATAATCATAGATCTTAAGCGACCTGAGCTTTCACCCGGCCACAATCTTGTCTCAGATCTGGTTTATTCAGCAAACGGTTCATGTGTTGATACAACAATCTGTAATGGAAGGATTCTGATGCAGGATAGGTGCGTTGAAGGTGAAGAAACCCTACTTGAGAATGTGCGGTCCATTGTAGATGATTTAATACAAGCATGACCTGTATGTATCCACCTATATTTACCTATATTTATACCTTGTTTTAGAATAAGTTAGTGGTAAGTAGTGGTGAAATTGAAATTAGTTAAGGATATTATTTCAAGAATCCGGTGGAATGTGGTCATAAGTATGATTGCTGTGGTGGCCTTTATTCTTATAGCTGTCTTGTTTTTCAAGCCATTCAGTCCGGATTATGTGTGCTCGAATGGGGTATGTTTAAGTGCATATATGGAGCCGGATGCTGTGTCATTGAAGGGGGGGAGTACTTTATGGGTTGATCTTTTGAATAAGGGAAATACTGATCTTGTTATAGATGTTCGCTTGAAAACAAGAAATCAAGCTGTGCTAGTTAAGGAGACGGGTAACCAGGAGATATCAAGGGAGATAGAGTTGGGTGCAGGTGAAAGAATGATGTTGGATTTTGTCATGAAGGCTAACGCAACATATCCTGGAACCTATCGTACTGATGTGGTTGTAAGATATGGTAGTCTGGAGATAGCCGACGATGTTTATCTTAAGGTTTCTTAAGGTTACCGTAATTGATAAAAATAGTGGTTTAAACCCGGACTATTTCAGGGAGTCTTCCCCATGAACTCATCTCGTTTCCGCGTAGGATGAGGGTGCCTTTGATTCTGTTTATTGTCTTAGCTTTCTCTATTCCCTTTATCATTCCCTCTTTGCCTTTAACTATATTGCCGATGGATGTTGCGGATGCATCAGCCAGAGGACATAATTCTGCAACAACGCAAACCGCATCGGAGTCTCCCAAGCTTATGGAGTGACCTACTGAGGAGGAACTTGTGCACACTGACAGGGGTGTTTCATAAGGTCTTATCTTGAATCCGATTTTGTCGGAGAAGTCTGATTTGCCTGCGTATATGTTTATAATCTGTTCCCTGCAAGTCTTCATGAATATATCTCCTCCGTTTTCTACTATCACCTCCCTTGCGTGGTTCTCTAGCATAAATCTCCCGGTTAGTTCACAGAATGCTCCTGCAACCGCAGCCATTGGACCAACCCCTGCACTTAACCCTGACTCCAGCATAATCTTTACAATATCTGGTTCATTCCCTATAGGTTTTAATGGATCATAGGATATGAGGAATAATGGTTCCTTTTGACAGTATGCCTCTAGTTCACCATATGTCTTCTCGAGGAATTCAGCAGCTTCTAATCTAAGATCTATGTCTGAGAATACAGTAATATTTGTCTGTTTATGTCTGAGCTTGAATCTTTCTAGATTACCTGGATTGATAGGCTTCTTAGGGGACATGCTGTTATACAGGCTCCGCAACGAATGCATTTACCTCCTTCAACTTGAATAATGTAGTCTTCATCAAATGAGATAGCTTCCGTAGGACATAAAGCAATACATGCACCGCAGTTAATACATTTTTCTATGTCGTTTGTTATATTTTACTCGAGTTTGCTAACCTCTACCCCTTTTTCTTTGAGTCTCTCCACTACTTTATGCTGTTGTGCAGGATCGCCTAGTATGCTTATGATTATTATACCCTCATCATAGTCTACCTTTGCCCTTAGTATGTTCACCATGATGCCGGTTTCAAGCACTGTTGTTGCGATTATCGGCGAGTCGACAACATCTGATGATATTTTTAACATATATTTGTTCATTATAAACACACAAAATATATACTCTCTATTCTGTGTTTGCACCTCCTTTTTTTGGTTTTTCTACGCGGTTACGTATTATGTCTGACATTGTGATTATGCCTATAAGCCTGTTTTTGTCGTCGACTACAGGGGTTGAATTTATCTTATATTTTTCAAATTTTCTAGTTACTGTATCTATATACTCCCATTCTGATGATGTGATAAGCCTTGTTGTCATTATCTCCTTAAGTTTCTTTTTGTTTTCTGCAACAGCCTTTGTGATATCCCATGAGGTTACAATACCTACAAGCCTATCCTCTTTGTCAACGATTGGAACCTGATCTATCTCTTTTCTAACAAGGATACTTGATACTGTTTCAATGGAATCTTTCAGATTGGCAGTTATCACCTTCTTTACCATTATTTCACCTACTCGGTATACTGACTTCAATAGCTTCATTGGTTTAACCGTTGAATCATTAGGTAGGGCTTGGACTGGCTCTGAGAGGTAGAATTCTTTTTCATGAATCCATTCATTTAATGTATCCATTATCTCGATGGATTTATTCAGGCTGGATAGTGGGCTTGTTTTTACTTTTTTCTCATTTATCCTGATTTTTCCAGAAAACAATTCGGCATATGTCACCTCCTCTATTATGGGTCTATCTCTTTGTTGGATCCCATAATCTAGGATATTTGTTGTTAAGTTCTCATTTCTGATTGCAGTCTTCTCTGCTATCCTCTCATTTAGGATCGGTATAGGGATTCCTATGCCAACAAATAGTGATGCTCCGTATCCTGTGATTGATGCTCCTGCAATGAATCTATCTGACATTTCTTTTAGATTTCCTTTGGTTGATATGTTCGCAAAACAAGTAGAAGGTGAATTCTGTGTTCCCTCCCCTGTCACAATGCCTTGTGCTCCACATAAAAATATATTAGTACCCACACCTATTGTTTCCCTTTCAGGGTCGTTTACAAGTGGATTTATCTCCCCTGTTCCTGCGAAATTGATGTTTCTCCCATCCGGGAGCAAAGTACCCATATAAGTGTGCAGGAGTGTGTTTGTGGAATTCATTGCTGCATTATATTTCTGGTAGCAGCTTCTCGGGTTAAACATCACGGCCTGGTTTAAATCATCTATTGTGATGGTTGTCTGGACTTTTTTTCTAGGATAACAGTCTGATCCGTGGGCAGTTGCATTCAGTTCTATCTCTTTTCCTGAAACCAGGTCTTCTATGACATGCCCTCCTCCATATTCAAGACCTCTGTCAATACTAGGTTGCGTTGCTCCTATATATACGTCGACTGCTGCGATACCTGTGTAAGCCTCTACTTCATTCAACCAGGCCTTCTGCATTTTTATCGGGGGGTTAGAGTGTCCAAAGTTTAGGAATGCGCCTGATGAACACATTACTCCGAATGTTCCTGTTGTGACTATATCTATTTCTCTTGTTGCTCTCTTCGGGTTTTCTTCGAATATCTCTGGCATCTCATCTGCTCTGACTATAACTGCGTCACCTTTCCTAATCTTTTCGTTTATCTCCTTTATAGTTTTCATAAGAAATACCTTACTTATTGAATATTCATATATAAATACCAAATACCTAAAAATATGCCTATATGCATATCGAGGATGAAACTACCTGAACTATCTAACATAAAAAGACTACGCACGAAACTAGGCATAACTCAGACAGAACTAGCGAAAATGGCCAATGTAAGCCAGTCACTTATCGCAAGACTAGAAAAAGGAACGGTTGATCCCAGATACTCAAAAGTAGCAGGCATCTTCAATGCATTAGATGAACTAAAAAAAGAAGAGATCACCGCAGGGGAACTGATGAGTAAGGAAGTAGTTAACATACAAGCAACTGACACGATAAAAACCACAATAAATATAATGAACAAATTCAAGGTATCTCAGATGCCTGTATTTAACAAAAAAAAGGTTGTCGGCTCCATATCTGAGAAAGTCATCTTAGATGAAATCGGAAAAGGCGTAAATATGCAAGACTTATCTCATAGGCTTGTTGGAAATTTCATGGATCCTTCATTTCCAACAGTTAATATGAATACTCCGATAACTACGCTATCAAAACTTCTTGAACATGATAATGCAGTTCTTGTAATGGTTCAGGGGAGCATCAAAGGAATCATCACAAAGACTGATCTTCTTAAAGTTGTAAGTCAATGATATTATTATTATGGGTAAAACAATCTCTGAGAAAATTCTAAGTAATCACTCAGGCCAGGATTCTTATGCAGGAGATATTGTAGTAGCCGATATAGATTTTGCGATGAGTCAAGACGGCACAACCCCGCTCGCAATAAAAGCATTCAATGATATGGGATCTAGAACGACATGGGATCCTGAAAAGATCGCTTTCGTAATCGACCACTCCTCTCCAAGCCCCATTAGGGATGTATCCAATCTCCACTCAATGATGCGGGACTTCGCAGGAGAGCAAGGGGTTAAAGTATATGACATTGGCTGTGGAGTCTGTCATCAAGTAATACCTGATAACGGACACGTCATATCAGGAGATCTTGTCGTGGGGGCGGACTCTCATACCTGCACTTACGGCGCACTCGGAGCATTCTCAACAGGCGTTGGCAGCACAGATATTGCTGCAGTATATTCCTCAGGAAAACTATGGTTTAAAGTTCCTGAGACAATAAAATTCATAATCAACGGTAAGCTCTCAAACGGAGTCTACTCTAAGGATCTTATACTCTACCTAATCGGTAAACTAACCGCAGACGGTGCAACCTATAAAGCATTGGAGTTCTCAGGAGATGTGATAAAAGAACTCAGCGTCGATGCCCGGATGACGATAAGCAATATGGCTATTGAAATGGGCGGTAAAGCAGGCATAATCGAAGCAGATGACAAAATCATTGAATGGTTAAGTAATCACTCAGACAGGAAACCGCTTGTCGTAAAAAGTGATTCGGACGCTGAATATGAGAAGGTTTATGAGTACGATGCCTCCGATATCGAGCCGCAGATAGCTAAACCTCATACGGTAGATAACACCTGTGATATCTCGGAGGTCGAAGGCACCCAAGTAGATGTTGCATTTGTAGGAACCTGCACAAATGGACGGCTTGAAGATCTTAGTATTGTAGCAGATATTTTAGCAGATGAGCATGTTTCAGAGGATGTACGATTTATTGTAGCTGCGGCATCAAAAGAGATATATCTAAAGGCAATGGATGCTGGCATAATCCAGACGCTTGTGAATGCAGGCGCTGCGGTAGTAACCCCTGGATGTGGTCCGTGTGTGGGAACCCATAACGGTGTTCCATCTGACGGCGAAAATGCAATCTCCACAGCCAATAGAAACTTCAAAGGAAGGATGGGCAACAACAAAGCATTCATCTATCTCGCATCCCCTGCCACAGTCGCTGCTTCAGCAATCACCGGAGAGATCACCGACCCTAGGAAATTCCTTTAGTATCATGACTGTCACATGACTCTATTTAATGTCACAACAGTCATATGACTACTCTATTATAACGTGCAGCATACTTATTACCTTATTCATGCACCGTTTTTTTTTTGGGTTAGTTGTTGACTGATAGAACACCTCCTTTGTTCTTCGGGAGCGTAGCTGAATGCAGTTGAATGTGGTTGAATGCAGTTGAATGTGGTTGAATGCAGTTGAATGTGGTTGAATGCAGTTGAATGCAGTTAAGTTCTTGGGCTCTAATATCTTTTTCTTTGTTGTCGTGAGGTTGTACTGTGACAAGTTGGATTCATTCATGAACTATCCTTGAGTAATTCATGATATCTGTCAGGGTTTTGGTGTGATTATCGTGATTAACTCATAATTGATATGATGAGGTCATGGTTTATCCTCGTGACCTCATGATTTTGTCGTGTTTTCTCTATGATATAATCATTTTAGTCATGAAAAAAGCGATAAGTATTTATATGAATCATGACTATATCATAACACTCATGATTGTTTGGGTTTAACAGCTCATAATACACTCATGATAGTTGGGGTTTAACAATTTATAACACACAACAATGAAAGATTCTCTCACAGACTATAATAAAGAGTTCGAGGAGATTGTGGGCAACCTCTCAGATACCATGCGGGAAGTAAATGACCCGATGGCGATAGCTTCAATGCTATACACTCTCGCAGAGGAAAGGAAAAGCAGCAACCTCGTGGTAAGAGACATCAACGCTAAATTCGATAACATAATCAGCAAACTAGTTGACATATCAACAAAAATCGAAGACCTCGAAAAAAAAGTGAATCATGCATCTATCCCTGAGCGGGCATCATCTGAAATATCTGAAAGAGACCGGGAAATACTTGAGTATGTAACAGAAGAAAAGAGGTTGTGTGCAGAAGACATACAAGAAAAATTCCACTATAAAGGGAGAAATGCCGCATCTGCCCGCTTAAGCAAATTATTCAAAGAGAACCTCCTTGAGAAAATTTATGTAGGCCGGAAAGTATACTACCAATGCAGGATTCATGAATAATCATCCAATTTATTTGATCCACCCACCCAACCCAAATAACCGCCCGTTTTATGCGGGCGGGTTATTTTCATCATTCGTTCGTTCATTTGTTCATTAGTTTAAGGGTCACACCATCTGTGATAATTCAGCCAACCACCCAAATAACCGTCCGTTTTATGCGGGCGGGTTATTTT
>JAUWTD010000004.1 GCA_030609775.1 Candidatus Altarchaeota archaeon | reverse complement strand
TGCCTTCGAATAGGGTTGCTACTGCGAGGGCGATTAGGGGGTTGGTGATCCCGTAGTCTAACATTATTGTGTGGCTTTCACGTATTTCTTGGGCGGTTATTGTGTCGTCTGCTCTTATCTGCCATATATCCTGTGTTTCTTTTAGGGTTTGGGTTTCGGGCTGCGTGAGTGTTTCATAGAGTTTGGCTTGGTCTTGGAGTATGGTGTCTATTGTTTCTTGTGTCTGTATTTGTTGTGTCGTTGTTTGAGTGAGTTCTATCTCTTTTGTTAATTCTCTTTCCAGTATCTTTTTGTCTGAAAAATAAGCCATTTGGGTTGGATACGGTTTGCCTTCAGGCGAGGTATATGAGACAGGAGAATCGAGCATATCTTTTTCCAGGTTATCCTGAGATTCTATTATCTGTCGTTCAATAGAGTTTTGTTCATCTAAAAATATCCCAACTTGACTTATCAAGTCTTTACTCTCTGCATCCCCTTTGTAAACTGTTTGATATGTTCCTAATCTTATGCCTTTTAATTCCCTGTCTATATCCAATAATTTTAGTGCCTTTTCCGGATCATAATCGGTTCTAACTATGGACTTGACTTGATCTAATTTTTCTTGTCTCTCCTCTAATAATTTTTTACCTTCATCAGTTTTTGTATATTCTATGTATTTTTCTGAATCCTGGAGTTTATTTAATTTACCCACGGCCTCAATGTGTTCTTCCATGTGTTTGCGTTTTAGTGATCTTAACGTGTATAATCCAACGTAACCTTCTACTATGCTCTGCATTTTATCAGAGACCCCTGAAGCGTCCATAACCTCTTTTGCAAGCTTTTGCTCTGCTCTGAAACTGCTTTTTTCATTAATGGCTTGATAGCTCTTCAAGAATTTTTTCTTTTCTTCTTCAGGTAAAGATAACTGCGTTATTATATGATCTAGATTATATCGAGGGACAATACTCATACACCTATCATATATTTTACCTAACTCTTCACTCCCAACTTCGATATCTTCCTTTCCAAGGTTCTCTTTAAGATCTTTTGTTACGTTTTCTTTGAATTCAGCATTATCTAGAAAAACATAGTTACGTGCAAGAACCCATTCAACCGGAATATTTCTCGGCATATTCTCTTTTTTGTATACAAAATTTATTATCTTAGCCTCTGGTTCTGAAATCACACCCTCTTTATGCTCTCCTGGAAGAATATCAAGTTCCCTGCTAATGTCTCCAACTTCTCTGATAATCTTTTTTATTACACCATGTCCATCTTCTGGGTTGTCAAATTCTAGTAGATACCCTTTGTCGGAATATGTTTTTACTGGATCTGCGTATATATCCAATAAATCCTGATTTTGGGTAAACTGAAGATCATCCACCATTTCACCGTGTCCTGACTCCAAACCTGAACCACTTGCTTCACTCATATACTCAATCTCTTCTTGACTTATACCCTGCGTTAACAGAAGCATTTCGGGGATGATGTGTCTGTTTTCTGCGTTAAGGCTGTAGGTATTTATTGTAATATTCCCTTCTTTTATTCCATAGGCTGCATCATATAGTTTATTATCTCTTTTATTCAGATAGATCTCTGATTCAAGAGCCCCGAGAGATTTATACGTTGCGGTTGATCCTTTGGTTTCCTCAGAGTCTAAGAATACGTTTATAACCTCGCCTGGCTGAATAGGGATAACATTCTCGATGCCCTTTCTCATAGAGTATACTTCCTCAATTATTCTCTCTCTATGCTCCCCTATATTGAATTCTTTATCGTTTGTGTGTATTCTTATCTTTAGATCCCCTGTATCTGTTTTGGATGGGATCAGATCCTGGATGGCTGGATGCTCTTGAGTGAATCCGGCGTTCCCTTTAAGGTTCATGCCTTGTGTAGGGTAAATATTTATTTTAAGTTGGCCTGAATCTAATGTATCTTTTTCGATGCGTATCTGGTTGTCTATGTCTGATCTGATTGAAAGCTCTAAAAGCTCTTTGGGTTCTAAATCACCCACATCAAGCTGCTGAGGAATTTCTTTTTCTAAGAACAGATCTGCATTAGATAAATCACCTATAGCCTCTTTTTTATCTTCAGTACTCAAGTTTGATAGGTCGACAACATATTTGTCTCTTTTTTTAATGCCTTGATATGTATGGGATTTAGTTACATCGCCCACATCTGTTGATTTAATGATGAAGCTACCGTCTTCAAACTTCACTGAATTTATGAACTTACCTCTATGGATGTCATAGGTCTCCCCCACCATTACCCTTTCATTATTTTCTAAAGTCGTTGAATGACTAGAGCTTCCGGGGAAATATCTTATTGCTCTATTAGTATTTCCTTCAGTCCTATGTTTAGACATTTGGTCGAGATGAGATTTATAGGTTTTCTCTATTTTATCTGGTTCAGGCGGTTTCAAAATATCGCTTTCAGCTACTTTAACTATGAACTCTTGGCGTATTTGTTTACCTAATCCGTACTTGATGTTGAGTAATGATGAATTTAATATTTGTCTGTCAATGTCTGTTAACCTATAATCCTGATTTTTTCTTATTGATTCAATCTTTCTAACCGCCTCTGGATTATTTCCCTCGTTGACTAATTTTTCAACCTCATTTAGATCACTGCCAAGATTTGAAATCTTCCACCCTACCTCTTTGGATATGGTTTTAATATCCTCTAGAGATTTCTCCTTGTTTTCAGCAATTGAAAGCCTTGCCTTGGTTTCTCCTGCAGGCGAAGTATCTGCTGGCGGATTTTCGATATTCTCTATTATTTCATTAACTATATCCTCTCTTTTTTTGTCTGATAACCCTGCATACGCCATGACAGTAATCCTTTGTTTGTCTGACTCACTTAGTTTAAGCTCCTTTTTATGTTCCCTGATTATCTCTTCTGCGATTTCTGCGGACTTCCAGACCCGTTCAACGTTCTCTTCAGAGTATTCTGTCGCCTTTACAAGTTCTTTTACATCCACATCAAGGAGGCCTGTTCTCTTACTTATCTCATTTATTTTACTCTTAACTGCCGGACTTATCCTCTCCAGACGACAATATTCCCCTTCCTCATTTATTGCAACCACATCCTTCCTAATTGCTTTTTTAACCTCTTTTTCAGGTATCTTATCCAGGAAATACTTATCCTTTATTTGATCTGGTTTCTCAACTTCAATTACTGAGAACTCCCTCTCTTCAATTTTGATGTTTTTTTCTACCGTATATTTTGTTCCGGCTTCTTTAAGGGATTCTTCAACCGCACTACGTTTTTTATCACCTGATGCGAAGATTTGAATACTCTCCTTAGATTTTTTAGGTGTTTTAACAACTTTCGTCTTTATCGGTTTCTCTTTCTTTTTATTCAGGTCATCCACAACCCTCTGTTTCACACTTTCCAGATCAACGCCCTCCGCTATAAGTTTCGGATGAACTTTTTTAGCGATGTCAACAACACTCAACTCAGGATAATCTCCTTGAATCGCAACAGCAACATCTATTGCTTTTATATAAAGCTCTTCATTAACTGTCTGCTGGAAGATATCCTTTGTAAGCCCAACTTTACCTACCTTATCTATCGCAGCCTTCCTTGCTTTAATCCTCTTTTCCTCGACACTTGATTGCTTCAAACCTATTGAGGTATAAACGATTAAACTCCTATTGTCCCTTATCTCTATGTTCTCTACTTCTTCTTTACCAATACTCTCTTCCAAGCTAGTTTTAAATTGAGCATCTAAACTCCTATTCCCGTTTTCATCTACGGTAATTATATCCTCCCTTACAATAATGCATGAATCATATCCATACCCCTTTTTATCAATGGAGAGTGCCTTAATATATTTTATTATGTCCTCTGATGAAGAATCCTCTGTATGATGTATGAGCAGCCCTTCCTTTGTTTTCGGGTATGTGTTCTTTTCTTCTGTGTAAATTTTATTTGAGGATCTAAGACCCTCGCTTGTATCCTCAATAATCACTAAACCCTGTTTGAATTTATTTTCTTCATATCCTGCAGCTTCTACAAGTTTAGGACCTACATCCACAGCAAAAAATTCACCCTTACGAATTACCTTTGTGGTTCCTTTTTTGCTTAACGTCTTCTTAGATGGACCCCTCAACACAGTTATCGATGCTGTGTTATCCTCACCCTCCTCCTTCTCTGTGCTTTTATCCAAAATTATCTCTTTTCGAATATATTCTCCTTTCTTGATTCCCTCTTTGAAAAACATTCCTGTGATTGTTTTCCCTATACCTACTTCATCCCATTTCCTCTCAAGCTTTACTAATGTTAACTTCTCTTCAGAATCTTCAGATGTTAAATCGATTACTTCACTTACTTCAATTACCCCACCCTCAACCGCTCTTGTTTCTGGTTTTATCCTATGCTCCTTTTTTATCTGTTTTGCATTTTCCAAAACATCCGCCACCCTATTTTTCCCAACAAAACCAATGAACCCTTCAACACCCATTGATCCAACCAGAAGCGCAAACGGGTTCTCCATGCCCCCGGTTTCTTTGCTTGTATGCTTTGATTTACCCTCTACTCTATTCTTAATTTCATCCTTATCCAGGCTTGAGGCCTCAATTGCTTCAGGTATAAGTTTCTCAAGGGTTCCACGATCCAGCTTCAGGTGGTTACCAAACTCTTTTTCAAACCGTTCAAGCTTCTGGTCCTCCAACTTTTGTTTCCCTAAAACATCCTGTGTGAAACCTCTACCAAATTCAAAGAGTATCCTATCTGATTTACCGACACCCACAGGTTTTCGGAAGGTGAGCTCCAGTTCCTTAATTGAAGAATATATGATAGACGGATTCCGTTTATCTGTGAAAATAAGCATCTTCTGAGCGTCCTCTTCTACAACACCCTGCTTTTTTACAAGCGCCTTAAATGTTTCTCTATCAAGTGCAAGAATCGTAACATCCTGTGTTTTAAGGAAACCATACTTCTCGATTTTACTAATCCGGTCTGTGACATCCACTACGGCCTTACCTGACTCCGGAACTATAATCTCTCTACCCTCCGACGATATTACATTAACTCTTCCCTTCTCAAAGAACCCTCTACTAACTCCAAGAGAATCGAACACCGACAGAAGAGTTCCCTCCCCTCTACTATAATCAACTGCAACCTCCCTTGGTGTAGGCTTCCTATAGGCTACAAAATCTTTCCCCTCACCAATCTTTCGGAATCCTATTCCAGTCTCTTCATCTACTGATATTATCTCATCACCGGGAACATCAACGACTGCTATGAACACCCCACCTGGTTTAAGAGCACTGTATGCTGACTGATATATTTCTCTGGATGATTCAGATATTACCTCCTTTTTCTCGTTTTCAGTGAGATTAACATAATCCTTTGCTTTCATGGCATCAATTCCCATTACACCTGATCCAAGTCCAATAGGGCTCATGACATTCCTAGATACTACAACATCTACCTCCTCTTTTCCAATGTTTGTGTTAAGGTGTTTTGCATTACCTTCAATAACTTCAATTCCTGCATCTTCAAATGTTTTCTTATCCTCTGGTGTTACGTTTGCATTAACTCCTACCACCTTAGCGCCAAGAACATCCAACCGACGCAACATATTATCTGCCTTCGTGGCACCAATCTCACAGATAACCTTACCTGCCACCAATTCAGAAACAAACTTCGGAATCTTTTTTGATTCCCCTACAAAACGTTTTCCTTCATTCGTAGAAAGAACATTAACCAAACTCTTAAACGTTCCATGATACTCCTCTGGTATACCTAACTGTCTAACCAAAACTCTTTCAGGTATCTCTATCTCAGACAATCTGGCGTTCTGTACTGCAACGGGTTGTATACTCCTTATACCCATCTCTCGCGTGGTCTTCTCTGTGAACCAGATCTCTTGTTTTTCGTCGTTTAGGGTGGTGGCTATCACACCTTTTTCCTCTAATGCGATTAGTGCGTCCTCTACCTGTTTTGGTTTTAGATTAATGTTTTGCTGTATTTTGGTGGGTGTGAAGGTGTTTACGCCAATCTGGGTTACATATACTTGAGCTAACGCGGCTACGAACTGTTTTTCTTCATTTGTTGCGCCTAATGTTATTTTTTCTATTTGTTTTAGTGTGGTGTCTGCTTTGGTTGTGAAGGCGACGTCTGGTTTGGTTTCAGGTGAGGTTGTTTTATATTGTTTGTCAAGTGCTTCTAGTCCAATTATTCCATATTCTAAAACTATTTTTGTTGCATAGTATGTTAGAAGGGGGTTGTTTTTCAGATATTCTCTTTGATCTAGCTCTTTTAGGGTTTGTTGTTTTTCTTCGTCTAATCCGTCTACTTGATGTTCTCCTAAGAGTGATGCGGCGGTTAATGCAATCCAGGTGTTTGAGATGCCAAGTTCTAGTTTTACTTGTCTTATCTGGTTTATTTCTTGTGTGTTTATCAAATCGGTTCCTATTCTGAGAACATTGTATTCCTTAGTCACTGGTTCCTGCAATTTTTGAAGAGTGGATGTCTGTTCCTTTAGTGTTTCTTTTTCTATCTCAAAGATTCTCTGTTTGAACTCTGAAAGATCATGGGTCGTTTGTGTGATGGTTTCTTGGATGGCTGCAGATAACTTAGCTTTGCTGCCAAGTTCTCCCACAGTTCTCTTTTCCAGATTCTCTGAAATTTCTGTTTTTATATCCTGCAGCTTTTTCTCCGCTGCTGAAAGATTTTTTTCAGACTCTTCCATGGATTTTTCAAGCCCTGGAAGGGATTCCAGATCATCTTGTGCATCTCTGATTTCTTCTTCAACTGTCTCTATTGCCCCTTCATCCATGTTGGCTCTGCGACTTTCCTCGATAAAGCCTTCAAGTTCTTTTATCCTGCCTGGAAGATTAGAAACCGATTTATATTCATTTTCTCTAATTGTATGCTCTCTTTTGAGAATCTCTAACGATTTTTCTACCTTTATCAGTACAGGCTCCTTTAATCCAGCATCCTCAAGTTTCTTTATTGTGTCTTCGCTTACATTTAATCTCAATTCCATGAATTCTTTATGGGTGATGGGGGATTTCCCTTCGCTTTTTTTAATCAACTCCGTATAAGTTTCTCTTGGAGTTGTTCCCTCAACCTTGATTCCGTGATAACTGGCAAGAGTGTCTGTGATATACCCTGCCTCTAACTCCCCGATATGCTCTAATGTTCTTACACGCTCTTCTAATATTGCATTAGTCAACTCCTCCTTGGTTATTCCAGAGAATTCATCAGGGATTTCAGTTTTTTTGATTTCCTCTATTAACCCATATCCAACTAACATAGGATCTTTTTCAAGAATACTCTCTTTAACATACTTCAGATTAGATTCAACCTTTATCCTGTGAGCAGAATCCTTTAACTTACTGATTTCTAATTCCCCTGCAGCCTTCTCTATTTTATCTGCCCGCATAAATGTAATCGCTGCTTTATCGCTGGGTGTTAATCCTGTTGTGGCAGACACTTCTGGTGTAGACTTCAATGTATCCACACAGTATTTATTAAATCCATTAAACTGCTCATCTAATTTCTCTAGTGTATGCTTTCCTTCATCCGTCTGAGCTAATTTATCACCGGTTTCTATCAGATCTCTGCCTGCCATCCATTTAGTAGACAAAAACATTGCAAGAGCATCATCACTAACTTCCTTTGTAACTACTCCATATTTTGTTTCCCTAATCCTCTGAGGATACCTTGCAACCTGTGATCCATATCTATCAAGGATTTCATCATTGCTTAATGCTTCGCCATTTTTTACCGGAGTAACTGGTATATGCTGCCACCCGGATTTTTCATCCAGACGTTGGGCAGCTATCCAATTATATCCTTCATCCTTGGAGGAGAGAAATCCAACCTTTGTTCCAAAGGGGGAAGTCATCCCTTTATCTGTAACCGAATGTTCCACATCACTCCTTTCATGAGAGTGCCAGACAATGAAATTTTTCCCTTCATCAGATATCTCTGTAACAGCATCAACGACATCTGTCCGAGCTACATCATAGCTGGTATATCCACTGGCGGTTGTCTCAACATTAAAGAGATCTGATACATGCAATGTGTTATCTTTAATCTCCCCGGTCAGGATACTGAAAGTTTCATTGGAACCGGCATCCTTTGATTTCTTCAATATGGAATCAAGAACATTATCATCTATTTTAATATCCTTTACCTTTTCTATTCCTGGATTTATTTCATTGATTAGGGCATCGCGTCTAGATTCATCTAAGAGAACCTGCAATACTTTATCTCTTGTTGTCTGTGCTTCGAATGTACTCAGAAATATTTTACTATCCTCTTCTAGCCTTTCAAAATCTTTTATAACCTCTTCTGATTTTAATTCATTGTGTCTACCCAATTCATTAAACCAAAATACATCCTCTATACTACCTATCTTTTTCTCAGATACCAAATCATGAATCCTCTTCTCATCCTCCGGGGTGGATTCTTCTACTATCTTATCTGTATACAGGGTTATTTCCTTCCAAGTTCGGGGTTTATCCGATAGGTTAATCAAATCCTTTGGTTCACGCTTTATTGTGTGCTTATTGACTGGAATACTTTTCTCTATAAGTTCTCTAGCGCGACTCATATTCCTATCATTAACTGTAAGATTCGCAGCACCCAACACTCCTCCAATTCCATCCGACGTTACCTCAGATAACCGAGCTTTCGGTGTTGTTTGAGGTTTTTCTTGGGTATACTCTTTATAGTCGTCTTTTCTCAGATAATAAATTCCAGTATAGTCTTTGAAGATGGGTTTTTCATTATCTGTTGTCCAAGTTAATATCGCTGGAGAGACTCCGGGCGTTAATTTCTTTCCAATAATGTTTAATGGGGTGAATCCATCTTTTTCCAATTCTCTTTTTGATATGGATTTCGTATCATCTGGCATAACCCAGATTGCCGGATTCACCTCTTTTTTATGGTGCTTTGGATCATATAGTTTATATGATTCACGAGGTCCGTAGGTTTCTATTTTCTCAATTATTTCCATAAATTCCTGAGATGATGCGTCTTTGATTTGCTGTATCTCTTCATCACTTAGACCGATTTCATGATACTGATCAACAGCGTTTAAATCATAAAGTGTTTGATTTTCCTGTGTACGTGCTAGATCATACCATGTTACATCTGTGTAGGTGGATGATAGATCTCCAGAGGAATCCGTAGTGAGCATATACGTAAATGAGTGATCCATGGGAGGGCTATGTGATCTTACAACAATTAAATTCTGGGGTAACACACCTTTAGATCTAAGATAATCTGCAGTAGCCGCAGTCACATCTGCAATATTTTCACACACTCCGCCTGTTTCCACTACCTCTGTTAGGTTGCTCTTATGTAACTTGGATTCTTCATGTTCAGTTAGGATTTCTTGTCTTAATGATTTTTGCATTGCATCATACTGCTCATAATCATATTCTATGTACTCATCTAGGACAGACGAAATAATTCTAATCGCTTCCTTAGGATTATCGTCTGCAATCTCTTTTAATTTATCATAATCATAAGGGTGATCATCATTTTCGAATAATTTATCTATGGCCTCGGTGAAATCTGAATCATATGAAGGAATAGCCCCGGTATCTCCTTTTATGAGCACATCCCTGATCTTGTTTATTTTCTCTACATCCTTAGGTTTATCCTCCCCTATATCAAACTCATCCCACGACCGAACAGGGGTTTTTGCTACCTCATCGACAAGTTCATCTGCTTGTGTTAGCAGACCTATATTTTTTAATTCCCCTTCAGGAATGTTATAATGCTTAGACAGTATTTTATCAACCTGTTCTTTGTGTTCTATATAGAATGATAACGGTATTGGCTGGGGGAAACTTATATCTAACCCGATCTCCCTGAGATCGTCATAGGACTCTGATTCTGGTACGCCGCCTATTCTTAGATATGCTGTATCATATTCATATTCTAAAGATATTATTGTTGGATTTTCAGTCCCTTCCAATGAGACCTCAGCACGGTTGGGCATGATGTGGGGATATATTGCCTCTTTATGTATTTCCTCTGCTAATTCAGGATGTTCTGATAATTCTTCAAGTGATACTGTGCCTTTTTTCTCGGCAGCAGTCTTTAATTCATTGGCTTTAGTCGTATCGTCATAGATTTGTTTTATCTCCTCTGGGGAGGTGTACCCTGATGCGAGCAAGACTGCAGGTAATCCTAAGACAAATGTTTTTTGGGCCCATTCTCGTTTATATAGGGGGGTCTTTGATTCAAATAGTTCTCCTTTCTTATTTAGCTTCAGTTTATTGATGGATTTTGTGACACCCATTTCATATTCGATGATCTCTGCCTTGGTTGAGGGCAGGTCGTTTTCATCTGCTTTAATCACTTCATCAAAATAGGTTGGAGACTGCAGTTTTTTTGAGGATACTCCAACAAATCCAAGTAGGTCTTCAGGTGTCACTGTTCTTGTTTTTGTGCTCAGTTCGGTTGCCTTGGATTCAGCTGCTTTCTGTATTTTCTCTATGTTTTCTTTTATATGTCCTACATCTGCTTGTTTATGCCAAACCTGGGCGGGTGGCATGAAGTCTCCTATGAAGAGTTTGCCGTTTTCAACCTTCAGGTTTCCAATATCTGTTATCAAATCCTCTTTATCTGAGCATAGATCTTCTATGTTGAGTTTTTCGTCTGCGAATTTCTCTGTATATTCTTTACTGCTGATTTTGCTTAAGGCGACTATTCCTAATGTGTTTAGTATGTCTGATCCGGTTAATTCTTTTTCCAGGGTCTTGTTTTTGTTTAATTCATCTGCCTTATTCTCTGCAGCATCGGATACTTCCTGAATGAATCGATTGATCTCCGGTTCCTCGGCCGGAATATTCAACATCACCTGTTTCATATGCTGCTCATACATATCCAGGTCGCCTTTTCTGACAGATTGCTCTTTTCCGAGATCCGGGCTGTAGCCTGCTCTATCCAATAACTCTTCATATCCTATATTATATATTCTGGCATTTCTCTGTGCTTCTTTGATTACTCGCCTATCCATGCCCTTAAAGTCTTTATCTGTTGCCAGAGAATTTGGGTTAGCTACTAATCCCCACCCTACTTTTTCTTTTGTTTCCTGCAGTTTGCTTAAAACACCCTCACCTACTTTACGAACTGATCTTCCGGGTTTTATTATGTCAGCTGCAGACAACCGGGCTTTCGGTGTTGTTTGAGGTTTTTCTTGAGTATACTTTCTATAGTCGTCTTTTTTCAGATAATAGACTCCTGCATCATCTTTGAAGAGGGTTTTTTCATTATATGTTGCCCAAGTTAATATCGCTGGAGAGACTCCCGGCGTTAGTTTCCCTTCGACAATGTTTAATGGAACAAATCCATTCGTTCTAGGTGATACATGTTCTGTATTATCTGGCATCACCTCAATTACTGGTTCGGTCCTCCTACCTGGCTCATATGTTTTTACGTCTTTTATCACTTGTATATAATCATCAAAGGTCTCGGTTTTGAGAGCTGCCTCTACCTTCATCTGGAATTCCATATTATCCAAGGCATCCATATAGGGTTTAGCCTGCTCGGGCAGATACAATTTTATAACCTCTCCAGTTACCCGGTCCACCTCCATCAAAGGTATTTCTTTATCCGCAGTCTTAATGTTCACGCGCACATTCGGGATGTCGTTAACCTCCAGAGTAAATTCTTCAGAGTTTATTATACCTGTATAAACCGGTATACTGTCAACTGCCTTATATGCAGCTAAGGCAGGAGGTATTTTGCCGACATCCCCTCTATGAATTATGGATTTGGAACTGGGAAACCTAAGTTCAAAGGTATCTTCTGCTGTACTGCCGGGATATTGGGAGACTATTGTTGTATCCTGGGTTTCATAGAAGGTCTTGTCCCAGCTGTCTTTAACATGTTCAAAGAATTTATCTCTGTTTTCAGGTGAGGTATTCTTGTATAAACCAGTGAGATTCATATCAACGTCAGATGATACATCTGCCCAGTTATGCATATGAACAGCCACGGGAGTAAATCCTTTTTCTACTAGATATTCCTTGAATGTTTCATTCTTTCCCATCAGCGACTTATCTTCTGGAGCACTATACTTTTCAGCACTTATGTGTCCTGAACCGGCGTAAGCTACAACCATGCCCTTACTTTCCTCAACTATCTCCCCTAGTCTTTCACTCATACGTGAAAACCTGTTATTGTCATGAGCCATACGTCCCTCAGATAATGAACCCTCCACATCTACGCCATAAACTGGAATAGAATGCTCACGAGCAAATCTCAACAAGTCACTGTGATACGCATTACCAACATCCTTCATATCCTCAACAGACCGCTTCCCTGAATTAAATTCCTCAACCGCTTTAACATCTTCAGGGTTTGTATAGGAAACACCCTCAAGGCATATGGCAGATATTTCACCTCCTGTTTGCAATACCTTTTCCAGTACCTCGACTGTTTGCTCTTCAGTTCCATAAAAGCCATGATGTTCACCGATTAAAAGCGCATCAACTTTTCTCTGAGATATATCCTCTACAAATTTATCGATCTCACTTGCTTTTTCTGTAAACTGCGCATGCTCTTCAAAAACTCTATCTGCATTCTCAAGATTTTTAGCTAGATCCGCATCCAACTCATCCGGCGTATATGCTTGCTCTTCTATCGGCTTATTTACTGTCTTTTTATATGCCTCTGTCACATCTTCAGAGTAGGTAACTTCTGCAGAGGCGGGTGTTTTAACTCCGGCACCAGCAAGCTCATGCCCCCATAAAGTTGTTAGTGTATTATGGAGTTTCTCTGGAGTGAAATAATGTTCTAGGTTCCCGTCTATCTCCTTTTTGAAGCGGGGGTCAGAGGTTTTTTCAAGTCTATCCAACAATTTATCCCAGTTCTTTTCAGATCTATCGTTAAATTCAATGTCGGTTGTTGTGTACTCCTCTCCGTAATCCACCAGAAAATATTTATCTGATTCTTCTGTAACAGATGCTTTAGTACTGTCGATTATTGATTTTTTACCCTCTAGTGTAATCGTAGAAACTGCATGTTTCTCTACTTTCCCGGTATCCAAATACTTGTAATCAACAATTTCAACAGTTGATTCATAACCGAGGGTTTCTAAAGCAGATGTTGTTGTGATAGCGAAGTCGTCACAATCACCTCTGCTGTCACTCAAGAATTTCTTTGGCGATTTAAAAGCTTCAGTACCCACCTGTATAGAAGCTTCTACATCAATCCCTGGCTTCAGCAACTCAGGACCTAACAAATATTTATGATACCCTTTAGGTTGATTTATTAATTCTATGTCATTCGTGTAGGTATTGTTTTCAGCTACATGCTCGTATACAGCTCTAGCGATCTTAAGCCCAACCTCTGTTTTTGGAAGAATTTCCTTAGCTTTCTCTGTGCCAATATCCTCAAGGGTAAGGCCTACACCTGCTAATTCCCCTGTTAGGTTTTTCTCTTTTATACTCGTTTTTACTAAATCTATCACCTCAGGAGCATCCGGGGTAACATATATCCCCGGTTTCTCAATGCCCTCCATCATATCCCTGTGATGGCGTTCAAATACCTCCTGCATATCTCCCCTATATGTTTCTTTGTCCTCCTCCACTATCCGCTCTAACGCCTTCATATATTCTGGATTATCCGGGTCAGCAGTCCCCTTAACGAATGAATATGCTATGGTCTTGAAATTTTTGTCACTGAAGTCAAAACCGTATTCTTTGGTGAGTATTCCTACATGAGCCGCATCATCTGGAGTACTCACGATAGTGCTCCAATCCGGCCCCATAGTTACTGCCGGAATAAGGGCTGCAAAGGGTGCAAAAGTATATAATGCCGCCCCTGCAACAGCAGATATCTTCTTTACCTGCTCATATCTAACCTCCGGCCCAACTAGGTGTCCTTTTCTATCAAGCTTCAGTTTATCAATATATCCATAAACCTCTAGTTCGTGATTAATTATTTCAGCCTTGCTTGAACCTTCACCAATCGTTTTATCAAAATACTCTGGTGATTTAATATCTTCTATGGAAATGCCGACAGATTCGAGCACCGCTCCAGGAGTTACCTTTTTTTTGCCTTTACTTAATCCCCCTGCTCTTTTTTCTGCCACCCTCAATATGCTGTCCTTTCTTTTCTGTATATACTCTTCATCTGCCTTCTTGCTCCACATATCTGAGGGCAATTCATAGTCTCCTACAACGAATTTACCCTCTCTAGCCTTTAGATTCCGGATGTTACCTATTATCGCAAGCTCGTCATGGAGGAGATGCTCTACAGTAATATCTGAATCTGTAAGTTCCTTTGCGTACTCCTCCCGATTAATCTCGCTGAGGGACATTACTCCAACTGTATCCAATATCTTCGAGGCGGTGACTTCCTTTTTCAGTTCCTTGCTTTCATCTAGTTTCTTTGCCTTGGCTTCAGCCGCTTCTGTGACCTTCTGAATAAAGCCATCAATATCTGCCTCTGTGGCAGGCAGATTCCACATGTTCCTTTTTATATTGGTTTTATAGATCTCCAAGTCACCTACTCTGACTTCACCATATTCCTTCCCTAGATCATATCTGTAACCTGCTCTCTCCAGCACCTCACTATAATCCCCTTTTATTCCATATCTCTTGGCAATTACTTTGGCTTCACTTTGGAGGTTTTTATGCATTTCCTCAAAATCTTTCTTTGCTGCTAATTCATCTGGTTTCATACGCAGGTTTTCAGAAACAAAAACCTTTTCTTCAGCCACCTCGAAGGCAGGTATACCTACAGCAAGCTTTTCTGTAACTTTTCTGGAAAACAATATTTCATGGGTTTTTTTATCTACTGATATAATCTTTTTCTTGGTTAACCCACCTATTGATGCTGCAAACTCCTCCGGACTAAGATCAGACATCCTTTCCGTGTCTGTGAATTTTAGTCTGTTAACCCCCACCTGACTGACATAAACTCTGGCAAGTGCAGTAGCAACCTTCTCTTCGTTTTCTGACATATCCCCTGTAATCTTTGAGACCTGTTCAAATGTCGTATGTGCCTTCGACACTAATATCGCATCTGTTGAGCCTTCAACCTTTTCTTTTCCAGATGATTCATAGAACTCTTCAAGGGCTTCTAATCCAATTTCCCCTCTATCAAGAACAAGTTTTGTTGCATAATATGAGAGCAGTAGATTACCCCTCAACCATTCTTTCTCATCTAGTTTCTTCAAGGCTATCTGTCTGTCATCTTCCAGCTCATGTGTTACAAGGGATGCGATAGTTAATGCGATTAACGGGTTTTCAATGTCATACCTGCGTCTAATATCTGCAACGTTTCTTATCTCGTCTGTGTTGATACTGTCTTCACCGATCTGTATCAAATCATATGGCTCAGAAGCCTCTTCACTCAAATACTCGAGGATACCTCTCTGCTCTTCGGGAACCTCATCTACAAGACTAGAGATTCTGCCTTGGAGTTTACTTAAATCCCTCTCTGTTTGTTTAACCTCGCCAGGGGTTATCCCAGACAATCTAGCCTTTTTAGAGGGGGTGGCAGGTATCCCTTCATTTTCACTGAATATTTGAGTGGTGCCATCTGTTAAATACACTGTTTGTTGTTCTCTGTCCAAAACTATTATCTTTTGTTCATGCAGTGTGTTTAAGGCTGTATCTATTTCGGCGGGTGTTAAATTACTGGTTGTTTCTTGTATCTGGTTTACTGTGAACGTGTTCACGCCGAATTGGGTTACGTATATGTGTGCTAATGCAGATACGATCTGTTTTTCTTGTTTTGTTGTGACGGTTATCTCTTTTGCCTGCTTTAATGTTGCGTCGGCGTTTGCTATGAATGCGGTGTCTGATATGGTTTCCGGGTTTGCTTCATGGAATTTATCAAGTGCCTGAAGCCCGGTTACTCCATGTTTTAATACTGTTTCTGTTGCATAATATGATATGAGGGGGTTTTCTTGAAGATCTTTTCTTTGATTTAATTCCCTAAAGATCTCTTGTTTTCCCTCGTCTATATGTGTTCCTTGTTCTCCTGCGAGTGATACAATAGCGAATGCAATTAAAGGATTAGTGATACCTTGATCTATTCCTAATTGGGTGATCTGATCTACTTTTTTTGTGTCTACTAACTGTTTGGTTGTTATCCTTGTTCCATCATATGCTTCAATGACGGGTTCCAGCAGTCTTTGACGGGTTTTTTCTTGTTGCTTTGGGGTTGTTTTTTGTGTTGCAGAATTCCATTGTTCGAATCCACCGAGGTCTTGGATTGTCTGAGCTCTACTATCCTGAGTGGATTTAGACAACCCCGCTTTAACTGACTCAGTTGCAGGTTTAATCACATCTAACTTCTGTTCACCAGACAAAACCTTCAACAATTCAGGATAACCTTTCGCTCTGAACTCCTCATTAGAAGAAAAACTTTTCCTATAGACCCCAACCAAAGAACCACCCAACTTATGCGGCAGATCATCAGACTCCAAAGCAGAAGCCTGTCTACTCACCGACAACAAATCAAATCCAACCACACTATATGATTTATTTAACTTATGGAGAGTCTGCTGAGCGAAATCCTCCGGAAGACCCTCATACGTTGTTGCTATCGGCACATTACTCCTTAAGGTTTCAGCAGACGGCGTCCTACTGCCAAGTGTTTTATCTACTGCCTCATGGCCAAATTCATGAATTCCGGCAGACAACACCGTCGATAGATTTATGTCTGAATCTATGTTGAAGACAATAGTTTTCTTTTCACTCCCTGCACGATCATCTGAGACTATGTACGCCTGAACAGGTTTCCTTGATTCAACAAACCTTTCTAATTCCTCCCCGCCTAACCCCTGACGTTCCCCGATCTTTCTAGAGACTTTATCATGCCCCTCTCCGCTCAAACACAAGATCTCTGAGGTTCCGGCTTCTACCCCAAAATAATCCTGGGTCATAGAACTAATGGTTTTGAATTCACCTTCCGATGTTTTCCATATCTCTGAATCACGCAGCAGAGCATTATAGAGTGCGGTTGATTCCTCAGGCGAAAAATCTATTTTGCCGCTACGCAGAAACTCTTTAGATATACCCTCAGCCCTTGATTTTGCATCAGAATCAGATAAACCCATAACTTTAAGCCTGTTCTCTATGCTACTTGATAATTTCTCTTCGACATTTATGCCCGCTTCCAGTCCTTCCCTACGCAGCCCCTTTACTATAAGCGGAGACAATTCCTGTTGATTTTTGATTCCATATTTATTTATTAGATCTATTTTTATCTCACTTACTTCACTGTGACTTGTCCAACCTGAATCCCTGACCGCATCCTTTAGTTGAGTGGAAACAAACAACTTATCCCCTATTTTTGCGAGTTTATCCCCCTTTCCTATGGCTGTGGTTAATCTCACACCTAGATCTCTTCTGATCTCAGCTTCCTTCCTGGAAATCTCTTCAATGGTTACAATATCTGCGCCCTTGTAGGCCTGATCAATGAATCCAATACTCTGCGGCTTATTCCATTCCCCTGGAGCATCCGATGCAATACTCTCGGCAAGATTCCGGTTAGCTGCATAATTGATGTATTCTTCTGCTGAGTAAACCCGGTCTAATTTACGCACATCTCCCTGATGCTGCATACCATAGACCTGGGATAAATTATGGTGTGCAGCGGCTTTCATCACCTCGTCATATTCCCCGGGACTAACCTCTTTTAGGAATATTAATCTATCAACCACATCAGATGACAGATATATGCCACTTGCCCTTGCTATAATATTTTTGTCCTGCCGCTCACCTAATTTTATCCGACCCTCATTGAATGCATTCTCTTCTAAATAAACCGGGGTATCCTTTTCAGAGACTTTTATCCCGGTCTTATCTTCAATTAACCTGCTCTGATTTTTCACATAAGATCCGAACTCATCTAAAAACCTATTCCTATCTTCTACAGAAACCTGTGCTACAGCAATACTTTTCGCATCCTTTATGTCTTCTCCAGATCTTCTAATCTCTAACTCATTCCTTTTCTCTACTATCCCCCTAAGATCCTTTTCTAACTTGGTTCCTTCCCCTTTACTTAAACCCCTGAGCTGTGCTTTGGTTCTATCTATCCTCTTTTGGGTTGCTTGGATATCTCCTTCAATCCCATGTTCACTTACTGTTGTAATCCGCCCATCCTGAATGGCCTTAGATAAGCCCACACGTAGTTTCTTATTTATCTGGGTATTTCTCTCAACAGCATCCCATAAAACCTCTGTTTTAATAGGTCGGAAATTGTTTTCGAAATAGTTAATATCCATAGGAGTTGCTGCTTTCTCTAACTTACCTGATACAAAAGAAGAACCGATTGCCACGTAAGCTGCGTATTCCAGATAAGTGTCTTTATCATAGAAATTATCCAATGCCTGAACATTGGCCTGACAATCAAATACGTCATTTTCGAACGGCTTAATCAAGTTCTTTTTTAATGTGGCATCCCTCTCATCAGCCGACAACTTCATACCTTCAACTTCGTGGACATGTTTTTCAACATTTATGCCATGTCTACGTGCAGTTTGTTTAATTGATTCTATATCCGAATTCTTTAACTCGTGCCGTATCCTTTCATATCTTATGCCATATATGTGAGAAAGCTCATGCCTTACAATAGCATCAAGTGCTTTCTCATAGGTATCTTTATCTATCTCTCTGAGGACATGCAACCTCTTGATTGCTTCTGAGGTAGTGTCTATCGTATCTCTGTCAAGTTTCGTATCATAACCTGCCTGAAAATACGATTCATTCTCCTGATTGATCACCACCTTAGGTGTTTCCTTAACATAAACATTTAATCTACCCTTTCTTTTCAGAATAATGTAGGTTTTATCCCCTTTTCCATCAGTTATATCCCACCCATCCTTTTCCTTCCTTATGATACTATGCTTAAAATCTGAATCATTCTCTTTGAGTATGTCACTTAATTCTGTTGATAAAACACCTTTGTTTAAGTCAGCCTCTAATCCAATTGTTGTTTTTGCGTCTGTTCTGTCCAAATATCTTCTATGTGTCCTTCTATATGCGCCCTTATCAAGTTTCTCAAGGTTCTCTTTAATCCTTCTTTCCATATCGGCTTTAACCCTATTCTCAACCTCTTTTTTGGAGTTTCCAACATTATGGTCATATATGCCCTCAACATTGATTCCGCCTTCCCCTAATATCTCATTCAGAAACTGTTCAGCCTTCTGGTACTCTAAACGCTGTCGCCGATCATAAAGCGCAAAAAGCCGTTCCTTTACCCTGTCTCTCTCATCAACCTTTCTTTCAAGCTCTTTTAGCTGCATCCCATGTTCTTCCAATTCTTCTATAGAACCTTCCTTCTCTTTGATTTGTGCTATTTTTTTATTTATTTCATGGATTTTTCCTTCAAAGCCTACAGTATCTGCGTTAAGCGCATCCAGCTCTTTTCTGGTGTCCCCTGCATATCTTTCAGTGGATTTCAGGTGTTCATCAAGATCAATTTCAGGACGCGACGTTTCCCCAATATATGCGCTGGTTATAATCCAGGGAGTCACTTCCTCTATGTCCCGCATCTGATGCTCTAATAACTGATTCAGTTTATTGACATCCTCTCTGATTTCTGAGACCGCAACAGACTTTTTCTTTAATGAAGTCTCCAAATCCCATAACTCTTTCCCTGCCTGCGTTTCATCAATGTTGCTTCTATATTGTACAACTGCTTTCCCTAGCCTGGTAAGCTTCACCTGTCTTTCCTGAGGGGTGGCGGCTTTATTATAGTCTTCATATGCTACAGAAATATTTTTCAGATCATTTCTCAAAGGATCAGAGAACGAAGAAGGCTGCCCAGATATCTTTGATGCAAGATACACTGCCGACAGGGTCCCAGCTAATGGAACCAGCACATCCTGAGTCAATCCACCGGATTTTACGCCTTTCCCAATTTTTTCAATTTGGTCAAGCTCATCATGAAGATGTAGATACGTGTGATGCACTCTCTCAATGTCTTTTTTCACCGACTCTGATCTCTGATCTATTTCATTATATGATTCATTTAAACCATCCCTGACATCCATAAATGCATCACTATAATCCTGCATTGCCTTTTCCAAAGATTCCCGTGTCTCATTTCTAGGGTCTCTTAAAAATTTCCTTGCAGTCTTTCGGAATTTATCTGATTTTGTTTCTAAACTCTTAATTTTTTTTGCAACTTCACCAGATTTCTTACCTGAAACCTTTTCAATGCGCTCACTGAGGCTTTTAACATTTTTAGTGCCTGCAGAAGAATCATTAACCATAACCCGAAGTATCTCGCCGCTGCCTGCAGACCCTTGCGTGTATCTGCGAACATCCCCGACAGCAACATTTTTTTGTATGGCCTCAATAACCTCAGTGGGTCCGATCGCCATAAATGTGCCTTTACCGGGTTTCGTTATGTCTCTTACAACAAACTCATAATTTTTTTCGCTTTCCGCTAACCTAGACAATCTCTTTTTCTGGACCTCAGAGAGACCCTCCACGAATTTTTTATCAGCAAGAAGATCCTTGAAACGTGTTCTCTTACTTTTTGCTTCCGATAGCCGGGCTTTCTTCGAATCCGAAAGAGTCTTCATGACATCATCTTCCATCAACCTACGGTAACTGCTGTCATAGAATCTATCCTGGGTGCCCTTACGCACACCCAATCTCTTAAGAGTGATATCTTTTTTGGTTTCGCTTATCAGCCTACCCTGGTTTTCTGCAGAAAGCCTACTCATCAACGCCTTATCATTTGTAACCTCCCGGATTATCTGCTGAATCCTCTTAGCTTCACCCTCCCAATACTCAACAGTCCGCGTCAACCCCGCTTTCACATTCACATCCTTAAACGCCCTCTTCTGGATGTCTGATCTCATCTCTTTAAGGGTGGTGATTTCATTCTGGAATTTCCTGGCTGCAGCTGTATCACCCTTATCCATGGCACGAAACATCCGTTCCATTGTTTTATCTATCATGTCATCGATCAAGGTGGCGCCAGAATTCCTTATCGCATAACTCTGATGCTCAAAATTCGTGTTCCGGGTGTCTATTGCCTCATTACCAAAAAGCCGGCCTTTCAGTTTCTTAATAGATACCTTAGACACCCCATCCTGCGTGTAAAGCAGGTCAGCAGACTCCAGGAAATATATCTCCCTCAGATGCGGGCTATGTGCAAGAACATCCATGTTACGCATCCTGCCGAGGGTCTGACCAAACCGGGTCATAGAGGTTTTCTTGCCAAATATTCCGACAAATTTGGTTTCAAAACCCACCTTCGACTTCAAACCCATCAACTCAGAAGCAGTGCGAACACTGGCCACCATATCCTGTCCCGTAACATGCCCTTTACCAACCCAAACAATCGTCCCCTTCTTTGCTTTAGGCAGATAATCCTTAAGATGCGCATCAGTCATCATATCCCCTTTTATGAGGTTTCCGTTCGCGTCTCTGAAGTTTATGATATTTCCTTTAGAGTCTCTGAGAACAAAAAGATTGTCGCTGCCCTCCTTAGAGATTATGGTATCCATTCCTGTTTCACTTGCTCTGCGCTTAAGCTCTTTTAGCATGATTGAGTCATCCACATCCAAGGTCTCACCCATGACTAACGCATGCGTCTTCTTTTTACCTAAGGCTTTCTTTAAGGCTTTACGCACACCCTCTGCACCACCTTCTTTAAATGCGTTAACGTTTTCTGAGCGTACGCGCAGGAATCCATCCCCTTCAAAATATCTTTTAGCCACGCTCTCAGATAAAATATTGCTCTTCATACGAATACCGCTGTCCAATGACGCCATCACCTGACCAATAGTTGCACTGAACGCATTCGCAGTTCCCCCCCGTGCAGCGTTCGCTGCCAAAATCCCCATAACACTAGTCTCTATGCTACTTGACGAACCCTTAACCGCACTTATCTTAAACTTAATTCCATGTTTTTTCAGATAAGCCTCATTCTGTCTTGCGAATTCAGCATTCATTGCAAGATTATCATAAATATTTCCCTGAGAGAGCGGATTTTCAGGTAACTTAAACGAGCCCTCAGAAATTATTGTGAAACCCCCTTTACCATCCAATTTATAATGTGTACCCTCTATAAATCCTTTACCAGAATACTTGACCCTTGATTTAAGAGAACTTATTACCTCATCTAATGTAAGATAACTCACTACCCCCTCCTTACTCGTCATCTTTACATTGGTTTTAAAATCCCTGAGCAAAACCTCAAGATCACCGTCAGATATATTCCTCTTAAGAAGCAACTCCCTTGCCCTCTTTTTGTTTTTGACTCCTACATGATCTAAAAACTCATCTAACAGCTTTTCTCCGGGTAATCTGGTTTCATATACGCTACCGCTTTCATCTATTTTTTCTAAGATCACATAATCACTGTTTTTTTCTATGACCTCAATTCCAAGACCTTTTTTCTTCATGGTTTTAAAGAATTTGTCGACGGATTCTGATGCAGTAACTACCTCCGGATAAACCTCAAATGAACTAATCTCTCCGCCGCCTACCTGGCATGCACCTTTTAACGTGATCTGGGGTTCATCTATGCTATAATGCACTCTGTCAGTTAACCTATCATACAACCTCTTATATTCTCTTGCAAGACGCGGGTTTTTATCTGCATTCAGGATAAGATTACCTTTCTCAAAACCAAGATTAGCTGAATCCGTAAGAATAACTACTTTATGGCCTCTCGCCTCGATTGCTTTTATCCACTTAAGAACCTTCTCTGGATTATCCAACGCCGCCTTATCAAGCAAAATAGTTTCTATGCCAAACTCCCTAAGCATAACATGCACCTTGGCAGAACTCAAAGCCGCCCTGGCGCCGGCAATACTTTCATAAACCATCACCCCCATTTTTGAGGGATTACTTGGGTGAGTAAGATGAAGTGCCTGATCGGCTTGCATCAAAATAGCGGTTTTACCTGCCCCGGTTGAAAGCTCATATATAGTGCTATTACCAATATCTGTAAGGAATTTCCCTATAGCTTCAGCTTGATTCTCCCTCAATTTTATCAAACCCTGCTTATTATCGATCTCTCCTTTTACCTTCTCCAAACGCCTCAATATTTCATTACCAAACTTAACCAATTTCTTAGTTTCAGCTGAAGCATTCTCAGGGGCAACAAGCACATAATGAATATTATCTCCTTTACCTACCGATTTATATGATATGCCTTCACCAAACTTCTTAGACCAAAACTGCTCCACTACTGAATCAGAAACCTTCAAATTTTTCAGAACTCCTGCACCTACCCCTTCCTTACTATATGCTAACTTGGTTACTTCATTTGTGTTCCATGCAAAAGCATCTCTAACACTTAACTTATTCTTAGGTGTGCTATATGCCTCAGAAACATGCTTAGCAGACCTATGGAAATGCTCTACCAGCTCCTGGTCAGTTAATGCTTCAAATAATCTGGATTTATCTGCTCTGGCTTTGGCAGCCATTTCAACTGCATACTTTAATGTCTGCTGGTCTGCTTCTGTTAAAAGATCCAATCCAAGACTCTTGGAAAGCTCAAGAATCTGTTTGTTTTCCAGCGACAATTTAATCTTCCCGGAAGACTCACTGATTCCAGAGAAGATCTCAATCCTTTTTATAACATCCTTTGCAGTTAATTTCTCAGAGAAATTAACTGTATCTATGTTGCCGTCGGCTGAATACAACTCAATTATCGCCTCTGCTGTAAGGTTGATGCCCATCTCTGATTTACATATCCTTGAGAGCTCCTCAGCCTTCAATTGGTTCCTGAGTGTTTTAAGCTGTTTCTTAACATCGTCTGTCTGCTTAAGCGCCTCAAGCCTATTGATCTCTTTTGCTATACTCCTCTCATTTTTTGTTTTGACAAACAACTCCGCGTGCTGATCACTTAAAAAATCCTTCCGATCACTCAAAAACTCTCCAATGTTCCTGACTGATTTAGACGCGGTTTCTTTTACAGTTAAACCAAGAACTTTCTTATCTGCTTTCAGGAGTGCTTCCTCCCTGCTCCCGCGTCTAACTTTCTTAAGCTGCTCATCTATTCTCTTCCGGATATCTCCTCTTTCCCGCAACTCCAAAAGAGCTCCATCTATCGCCTCACCTATCTGCATACCCTCATCAAGTCTTCTTTTCACGGCGGCATCAAACGCCAGGTTACCATCCTCACCCAACGCTCTTTTCAATGCTTTCTTGATTGCAAGTCTCTTTTTTTGTTTTTTTCTGTCTAAAATACCTGCCTCACCTTTTTCATAATCACGCCTAAAATGCTCAAAGTTACTGTCAACAAATTCTTGTGTAGCTCCCGGATTCTCCTTCAGGAACGCAGCCATCTGCTGTTCCTTTGTAGCTATCGGAGTCTTAACCGACTCACGCAGAAGCTCCCACACACTCCCCTCTCCTTCTATTGTTAAACCCCTGGCATAATCCCTCTTTATCTTCTCAATGGTTTTTTCGCTTGCACCCCTCCTCCTGGCATCATTTATAATCTCTTCAATACCTGCACCCTCAGCTAAATTCAAGTCACCTTGACTGCGAGTAGCTTTACTTAATGTTTCCCTGGCTTTCTTGAGCAATCCCTTTTTATGCCCCAGCTGCTCTCCGACACTAACACCTTCCCTAGAAAGAGACTCCATGTTCCTGTAGAGTCTTGCGAACTGATCCCCTAAATTCCCTTTCGCAATCGCTGCATCATGAAACCTTAACTGTTGTACTGACTCAAAAGCATTCACAAAAAGAGCATTACCTTTCGGATTAGCAAGATTATGATCCACCCTACTTGCGAATTTTCTGATCTGCTCAGGCGTACTGAACACACCCTTTTCTGCAAGCTCCAGCATGATCGAGGCTTCATTTCTCTTTGCTAGAACCCTCTTAAACCTCTCTTGTTTAGATCCTATAATACTAGGATCCTCCAATATCTGTAGAATCTCCTGCGCAGATTTCGCACCAAAATAGCCCTTAAGAACATTATCATAATCCCTGATGGCTCCCTTCAGATCATTTGATGCAGCTTTATACGCTGCCTCACCTCTCATAATCTCTGTTCTGACCTGATTTCCATCCCACAACCGGCCTCGAATAGCAGTTTTCGCCCTTCCCATATGGGCGTCACCTTTCTGCTCCTGAAGTTGCGGTGTTCTGCCGTCTTTCCCCAGCTTTTCAATTTTATCAATAATCCTATTAAACTCCCTCATTGCTCCAGAGTAATCCCCGTCATACAAAAGAACATTACCCAGAGCTAAGTGAAGCTGCGGATCCTTTGGGTTTAATTTAATTGCTTTTTCAAAACACCTGACTGCATCCCTATAACCTTTTATCTTATAGTAGATGAACCCAAGTTCATTGTAAAGAATGGAATCCTTTGGATTCTTTTCTATCTTTTTTTCAAGTTTACCTATTTTTCTGATGTTATTTTTGTCTGTGAAATACGATGCAGCCCATTCTATACCGAAGCATTGGTCATTTAGAATATACTCTTTGCCATGTGTTATGTATGCACTGAATCCCTCCGGCTCAGCGAACTCAATGTCACCTGCTGCAACAGTCTTAAGTATATTATCTGATAAATCCCTGACATGAAGAATCTCTGGATTAGAAACAGAATCCTTGCAGAAATCTATTTTCACATTCCTGCTATCATCATTTGGATTAGACGGATCAAGTTCATAGAGATGGAATAAAAATGACCCCTCCCTATTCTTTAACATGTTCTCCCAGCCTTTTACATAGTCATCCCCCCAACTATATCTGAAACATATATGTATATGGCTTACATCCTGGACTATATCCTCCACTAAATCCAACTCACCAAGCTTCTCAATTGCTTCAACCATCAAATCCTTTATGGATTTCAATCTGTCTAATGTATCATTTCCATAAAGCGGCTGCTCAACGAATCTTTCTTCTTCAAAGGCATGATCTATCTCATAGAGTGAGCGATCCTTCCAAGATTCACCTGATACATCCTCTACTATTGTCTCTTTACTCTCGCTTAACACTATGTCTTTGTCACTGATTTTTGGATTCAGCTTAAGTGCTTTATTATATGCTTTCAATGCACCGTCAACGTCTCCTGACTTCTTAAGTGCCTTGCACAAAGCCAAATAATACTCGGCCTCTTTTGGATTCAGCTTTATTGCCTTCCTGAAATTACGTATCGCCCCATTGACATCTCCCCGATTATAGAGAATACCTAATAAAGACTTTCCGGATTTTCCCACCATATCCTTCCTACAATGTTCACGGGTCCTCCTCATAATAGACCTCTCGTATTCGAATCCAATCTAACATGAATAAAATAATCTTCATCCTCTCTGGAGATTTCAGCGGTGGTGAACTTATATTCTGTGTTTCTGTTAAATACTCCCCTGATTAAATCAAGGTTTTCCCGCGGACCGCCAAGTTCTGCATGTATGAGGTTGCCTTTCTTCACAGAGATTCTTATGCTTCCATCCGGATTTATCCTATAGCCGTCTCTCCAGTTCAACCTGGGATTTAATGTTTCATACATGAATTCAGGAAACTCTGTTCTCATATTCCTCTCTTTCAAGTCATTATATAACCTTACACACTCAACGGCTTTGTCACGCGCACACTGTCTTGTGTTTGCAAGAATGTCGCTTTTTATCGGGTAACCTACATGCTTTCTTCTAGAATTAATTGTTGTCTTTTTCTCCAACACAGACTTCGAGAGTGTTCCAGTTTCCCTTATAACCCTAAGATAATGATTATAAACCCGCCTAAACTCAAATCTCATATACTCTAAAAGTTCCCTGTCCCTATCTTCCATTCCCTTAATCCTGAACCTTATGGGATCTACGAGGGGCATTTTAAGTCAAAACAGATTTTTTTTCTGTTACTTATCTGGTTATTGACACATTGGTTTAAATATTTATATATGTTTAGGGGGGTTCATACAAACCCCCATTAATCATTTAAAGCATCTAAAAACCTTTTCCATCCAAATAAACGACTTTTAGATACTTTTTTTCTGTGTTATACATAGGGATTGATTCAAAATAAAACATGGATTAAACAGTTGATAATAATATAAATTTACATTAAACCCCTAATACAGAAAGATACACTTTTATCCTCTTCTATACCGTATTTCCGCGGCTTTTTTGTTGTATTCGTTGGATTTTATGGAATACTCCACCTGTTTTTTCGGGTTTAATTCCCCTGCCTTTTCATAAACTGCACTTGCTTCCTGATAATGCTTTAAAGCACTTTTAGAGTAAACCGTTTTAGGGGTTGTGCGGTTCAATTCTGCATACGCGTCACCTAATCTGCCAAGAGCATCCGCTAACTCCGCGCCTGATAATTTCGGCTGACGCGTTTGCGTTGGATCTGCTAATCTTGGCTTGCCTGTTTTTTTAGGTGCGCCTGTACCTTTAGATACTTTAATAGCTTTTTCATACATCTGCGCAGCTTTTTTAAATCTATCCTGAGCTATTGACTTCTCTCCTCTAGCCTTTGCTCTATGACCTATGCTCATGAGCTCATCACCTGCTTTCATAAGATCCTGCGCCCCTACAGGCCCCTTTTTAATCCAGGTAGGCTCATTAAGCCCCCTTACCGATCCTCCTTTAGACCCACTCTGTCCGCTTACACGCCTTGTTCCCCCTTGCTCTCCTCTTGTTCCTCCTTGTCTTCCTCTTGTTCCTCCTTGTCTTCCTCCTGTTCCTCCTTGCTCTCCTCTTACCCTACTCTGTCTAGCACCCCTCGCAAGTCGAGGTTTTCTTGTCAGATTCTCAGCTACGTGTTCACTCTTATGTTCTAGTTGGCCGACAAACCAAAAGGTTGCAGCTAATGGAACCGCTCCGGCACCTTCACCCATCATGAGCCCTCCTGTAAGGAAAAGAGGCATAGCCATTTTCATGTTCCTTGTGGCCATGTATCTAAAACCAATAAACATAACAAGTCCACCTATCCATTTTAAAAGCCCAAGGGTTATCAACGGAGCGATAATCATTAACACCAGCCCTGCAAAACCTACTGCAACCACTATAAAATTACCAGCCAACCCTGATGCCGTCCCTATATTATTCATGGTGGTTATCCAAAATATCAGAGCAATTGCCTGAACAACCGGGGTAAAAATAAGTGCGAGAGTGAATCGCATCAGTTGTCTGCCAACCCCCTTAGTGGGCTCAAAGAAAAATAAAAATATTGTTAACGGGAAGACTGCTGCCATAATCAGGAGAACAAGATATCGTAAACTATAAAGCACTAATAATCCCAAAAGTAAGATAGCATACACTATCGAAAATATCGGAGTAACTGCCATAGCCCCTAAAAGTATGGCGCCTAATGGTGTGACGTTGACGTTTACAAGACTCAGCACGAAATTAACCAATAGCTCAGATAGATCCAAAAAAAACTGATAGACACTTGTTGCAGCTATCACAAACACCATACTTATAAGCAATTTAAGCAGCGCAGACCTTGCATTCGCCCTACCCTTAGGTGATTGCGAAAGAAAGAGAAAATATATTCCAATAGTTATGAATGCGATTACATAAAGTGGAGTAAGTAATTCAATAAAATCATTTATCAATGGTTTAACCGACTCGGTGTCAGGATTCCACGTAAGCAGTGATACTATCTTGCCAAGAAGAACATTTATCCCGCTTGTAAAAGCACCGGTGATCCCCGTGAATACAGAGTCCACCAAATCACTTAAACCCAGGGCTGATACTATCATCGACCCGGATAATAACAGCCCTAAAATAAATGAGGTCTTTAATTTCCTGTTCATTACAAACACGCAAAACCTATTTTTGCGCTTGCACCTCCTTTTTTTTGAAGTGTTTTCTGATTCATAATATTCCCTTTATACTACCTATTCCCTTTATACTACCTATTCCCTTTATACTACCGCCTCTTTCTAGCAGCCCTCTTGCTAGCTTCGCTCTGGACGGTTGCTTGCTGACCCATGCGCGCAGCATAAGTCATCCCGGCTACTCCGCCTGCAGCCATCATTGACGAAGCAGGACCCATACCCATCATCATTCCACCTGCCATAGATACTGCTGCACCTAAAGCAGGATTAACTGCAATAGCTAATCCCGTTCCCAAGGCCATTATCGCTGCACCAATCCACCTTAAGATACCCATCGCCATTAATGGTGCAAGTGCAATCATTACAAAACCTGCCAAACCCACGAAAATCGCGGCAACCTTACCCCAACCTGCTACTTCACTTATGTTGCTAAAAGATATAACTGTTATAGCTAACATAACCCCCTGAATCACTTGAGCAAATATAACCCCCATACTCTGCCTTAAAAGCTTTGCACCCATTTCTTTACCCATCACCCCGATAAGCGGCAATTCAAGCATAAAAAGTGTTAATGTTATCGGGAATAATGCGGCAGCCACTAGCGCCATCAAATACCTTAAGCCAATAGATAAAAGAGCGAAAGTAATCACTGGAGCGAACATAATTTTCACGAAAAGAAATATCACAGCTTCTCCAAAACCCATAGTCAGTGAAGAATTCGTAACACCTGCGAGCACCTTCATAGTAATTCCTTTGGATATGTTAAGCAATATCACGAAGATTTCCGTTGATAACGTGACTAAAATCATGGTCAATATAAGTTTCCAGAACATGGCCTTAGCTTTAGTCCTCCCCACAGGCGAACCGGACATAAAGACTAAATAAAAACCAATTATCATTATCGATAAGACAAATACTGGCTGCAACAGATCAAGATACGAACTGATAAGAGAGTTAACATCAGCCGGATCAGGATTTATAAGTATCATATCTCTAACAGATGATGTAAAATCATCCACGCTAGTAGAAACAAACCATTTTATAAAACATTCAAGTATACACGGACCCCACAAATGAGGCGTATACCACGCACTCCATTCACATATCTGCGCCCACACTCCCTGCGCACCCAAGAGAAGGACTAATGCAATCACTCCTATTATTAACACTCTTCTATTCATCTTTTTTGGTCCATTAAATCATCAAAGGTGTCCATTATAAAATCTACTGGTGATTGTGCTCCCGATGTTGCCATTGTATATAACGACTCGTCTTCCTCTCCTCTCCTCTTCTCTCTATCCTCTGCACTCTCCGATCCAATGCCGTGATAGAACTCACTTGGCCTGGGTCCCATACCCATGTAATCCTCAAGCAGCATCCTTGCGTGCAGGTTACTGCCTAAGTCAGTTGCAAATATAAGCCCCTCCTTATCATAATTAAGGTTGGCGTAATCTGCGCGCTCCTGAGCACCCATCTGATTATATGACTCAGTTCCAGCTATCTCAGCTGAGGACCTATGAGCATCCACAAGAACCTGGGAATTAACATCCCGCATATTATGTTCAGAAAGCTTAACACCCCCCTTTCTAAGATTTTTCATCATATCCCCTCTTCTCTTCATAAGATGATTATTTATTTTATCTACTTCACTGCCGAGCATTCCATATTTTTTACCCATCCCCTTCAAATGCTCATGGAATCCACCCGAATAAAATATTTCATTATCAACCTGACGGTTCATATTTCTCAAAGCAGATTTACTGTCTTTGCCCTGGCTTAAATTATCATCATGCTGTCTTCTTATCTCCGCTAATCTTTTCTGGTCTATACCATACTTTTCCCCTCTTCCAATTGCTTTTTTCATGGTCTTACTAGGCTCAAACGGCTTGAAAAATTCCTTTGTGAACCCCCGGTGATGTTTGTCTATGAACCTATCAGCCACCACTAGATCAGATGTCTTCTTTTTTAGTTTATCAAAGTACTCTGATTCACTTTTTCTTTTATGGCCCGGCACCCTGCTTCTGATGTCTCTTTTTTTGTATTCTGAATGCTCTTTAATTAACGTTCTTGCCTCCATTTCGCTGACTCCTCCCTTTCTCATAATATCCCTTAATTTTTTAAATCTCTGAGAATCCGCAAGCTCTACCTTATTGATTGTATGCGCCGCCCTCTCTGTTCTTGCTGACTTTATTCTATCATACAAGTTGCGACCAGATGCAGCTTTCTCCTTTCCTTTCGCCTTTGCAACATCTACTGCGGTTCCCACCCTACTCGTCACTGGCTCAACTTTCTCCTTTAATCTATCTTTTCTTTTGATAGCACCTCTCTTCAATGAACCGATGTTTCTACCAGCTACTTTACCTATCCTGCTTCTCCTGACCTTATTACCTGCTCTCAATACCGTCCAAGTAGATGCTGCAGCTACCATATTCCGGCTTACAGATAACCCACCCCCCCGAATAAATCTATTGGCCAGATAAGGAGTATAAAACGGCACAACAAGCGACATACCAACTCCCTTAGCGATTTCTTCTGCATTATCCCAAACATACCTAGTCCCTCCTCTAATCCCTGAATCATTTATTTTATTCCCTGCATTCTTAAGCGTCCGCCCAACCTTGCTATCTTTTGCCTTTCTAAGCAGGGATTCTCGGGTTTTTCCCGGACCGTATTTATCCTGGAATTCAGATATCTTGTCAGGGTCCACGTACCGTTTTTTTAACTCGTTTTCAATAACTGAGAAATCAGTATCCTTAGAGTAATTGCCGACGAGCTGTTGTGACAATTTATCTGCCTTTTTCCCATCTAAGCCATGTATTTCAAATCTTTCAGATAAATCCTTTTTAAGATTACTTAAATCAATTTTGTCTACTATTCTCCCCTCTACTTTACCGCTTACACTCTTAATTGCTGCACCTGCTCTGCGTTTACCTGAATCAAATTTTTTCAAAATCTTACTTCCACGACGCGACCCCTCAAGCCGGCCCCTAACCCTAATACTGGCTCTTTTAATATCCCTTGCCAAAGGTTTAGCCATTGTTGCAGCTTCCTTAGTGACCAAAATCTGGCCAGCAACTGGCACAAGCGATAAACCAAGCAACTTAACACCTCTCCTGATTTTATCCGGGGTGCTAAGCTGCCTTTCAAGCGATTCTTTCCTATCTGCAACAGCTCTTTTTGCACTTCTTTTTAGCACAGACAAATCCCTGTTTTCCTTTATAGCCTCTTCTCTGGAGGCCCTGTTTTGCTTTACAGCCTCGTCTAGGGGGATATCGTTTTGCTCTGCAACATCCTCCACGGTGATACCTCTCCTACGCAGGTTCGCATCCCTTTTCTTTTGCATATTTTTCATGCCAGCTTCTTCCAACTCCTTATCCAAGATACCTATATCCTTAACAGCTGATCTGACATCATCACCACTCTGTGCGCGACCGATTCTTTCTGTACCCCTCTTAGCCTTATATGCGTCCACCAAATCCTTTTTGCCTTTGTCAGTAATCCCTGGTCCTTTGTTTACTTCTTCATCTATCCTACTACCTACCTCTACTCTCTTCTTGATGTCGCTCATCTCCTTATATCCCTGTTTACCTGGCTCTTCAAGCAATAATCCTCGTCTTTTAAATTTATCTAACTTGTATCCATACTCTTTATATTCCTCTAGCTTCTTCACTCTTTTATACTCGCTTTTATACTCATCTGACCCCTTAATTTTTTCATGTACCCTCTTTTTTACTTCATCAGTCTTTTCCATCTGTTCCTGCACTCTTCTCTCAAGTCTTTCATCAGATATTCCCTCAAACCTATCTTCAATTTCTGAGCGAACCTCCGATTCCACACTATCCCATGCTTCGTTTTCTACCTGCCTAAGAGTTTTTTTCGTTTTCCAACCTCTCTTATTATCTTTATCCTTTACTCTGTCATACTCTCTTACCTTCAATCTCTCGATCTCTTCTTTAGATAGGCCGTATTCGCCAAGGTCTTTATTGATTCTCTCAACCTCCTCAAAACTATTCGCAGACCTAATATCATGTTTGATGGCTTTATCGGCCTTTATACTCTTTGCTGCATCCTCCTTTAACCTACCCAAATCCGTTGTATCATATCTATCACGAAGCCGGGATATTGTCGTATCATCAACACCCCTCTGCCTTAACTTTTTTTCAACAACACCAAAATCATTCTGCTCCTTATACTCCCTGATGAGGTCATCAACATGCCCACTGAAATGCTCTTTATTTTTTACCACTCCACTGCTCTTAGAAAAGTCATCAGCGGAGTCATAATATGTCTGCTGTAAGTCTTCAGCTAACATACCGGTTTTCTTAATCGGATGTGCATTTTTCAAGTCTCTAACAGCATCCTCTCCACTCACTGCTCTCACATTCTCCATCACCTCACCTCTACTTTTGGCCTTACTAACACCTGAGAGAGCAAACAGATAACCCCTACTTATCATGCGACTTTTCAAAGAGATGCCTGTTCCCTTTGCTGTAAGAGAATATAATGCATACCCTGGAATAAACATTGATTTACCCAGCTCCCTTTTATTTCTCCCATACCACCTGCGCACATTTGTTTTGGCTTGGCTGATACTTATTCCAACGGCCTTATATTTCATATAACCTTTTCCCACTCCATAACCTATTGCTCTACCGGGTCTAGAATTTAATGCCCACTGACCTGCTTTTGTTTTACCTGCCCATCTAGCCATTCCTTTAGCTGCTCCTGTGAGATGATGTTTTCTTGGAGGGGGATGCATGTGATGAGTATAAGTCTTACCTAAGATATAGGCTGAGCCTCCGGCAACCAATGATTCAGCACCCATGCCTGCACCCACACCTCCTGCAATCACCAAGGCCGCACCAAAGGTGGGTCTCTTGAATGAAATAATCATTCCCGCACCTGCCACAGCTCCACCTACCCAAGCCATTAACCCCAACATAATCAATGGCGCAACAATAAGTAAACACAAACCTGCAATCCCAATTAATAATGCTATAAGTGAATCACTTGAAAATATCCCATGCGTGCCTACACTATTAAGCCCAATAATCATTATAACAAGCATCAATGCCTGAACTGGCTGCGTAAATATCGCCATCATTGTATACTTCATCAGGTTTTTGCCTAAACTTTTTGTAAGATCAAAAAAATAAAAAAACACAGTTAACGGAAAGAAAACAGCCATAAGACATACCATAAAATACCTAAATGAGAGCGATACCAAAGCTATTAAAGCGAGAATAGGTAGAATCCAGGAGGATATATAAAAAAATGCAACACTTGCAACTATCATAGTTGACATTACGCTAATACCACCCACCCCGCCTCCGACGATTCCCCCTCCGGCAAGAATTTTTGCTGCTATCGCATGAGCCACGCTGAGAAGCATATCATAAATATGCACTGAAATAGTTACTAGCGCCATACCTATTACCATCCTCATGAGCATCAATTTTGCTTTAGCCCTATGCTCCGGGGAAGTAGACAAAAAAACTATATATATCCCGGTGAACGTTATCCCAATCGCATATACTGGAAACAAAAGCGAAATAATATCATCAGTAAAATGTCTGAATGCTAACACATCAGGTTTCAAAAGAATGAGTGTAGTCATCTGCGAGATAAAAAACATAAGTGCGCAATTACCTGCATCTATTATTACTGCTATCCAACAGTTAACCCATGTGGATGGCTCATGCCACACACACCCATGAGTCTCACTAGCATACTCACATACCTGCAAGGCTAATACATTACCGCCGAAAACCAACAACATAACTGCAGCGATAAGAACACATCTCCTATTCTTTACCTCTGGTTTATGCATTTTCTATTTTGAAGAATGATAAAAAAACAAATTAATGTAACTAATATAACCTAAACACAAAACAACGTCAAGTATCGGCCTCTCCACCTTCGGGCTCAGTATTCTTCTTATCTGTATTACTTAATCTATCCATCACATCTTTACTTGCATTCATTTTCTCCTGCAGAATCTCTTTTTCACTCTTTGGTTTTTTTGATTTTTTATCACCCTCCGGTGGTTTATCTTCCGATCCTTTTTTCGGTTTAGTTGAGGTTTTCCCTGGTTGAGATGGTTCTTTGGCGCTGTTTCTTATGTCTTTCTTAATCTCCGGGGACAGTTTATCTTGTCGCGAGGATAATGCTGCTTTGTTTGATCCAGCTCCTGCTTCGTTCATTTTTTTTGTTGAACCTGCTTCGTTTATTTTTCCTGTTGCTTTTTGCGATCCTGCTCCTACTTCGTTCTGTTTTTTACCGAGTGGTGCTTTCATATATCTTGTCTTTTCGTCCTTTGCTCGTGATCCCATCTCCTTGACTACGCCAGCTTTGGATAGTTTAGCTTTTCCTGATGGTTTCATTCTTCTACCGTCATCCCTCACTTTTCCTCTTCTCTGTGCTGTGTTTGCGGCTTGCCGAGGTGTCCATGATTTAGTTGTTTGTCCTTGTGAGGGCGGTGGTCTTGATCCCCGCTTTGGTCCTAACCCGGTTGATCCTGATCCTGTTGCTCCTCCTCCGCCTCCTGTTGCTCCTCCTCCGCCTCCTGGTGGTGATCCTAATCCCCATCTTTGTGACGATGGTCCTATAGGTGGCTTAGATCCTTTTTTACTTGTTGAAGCCGCTGGCGCCTTCGACGGCCGTGGCTTCAATGAACCCCTGTATGCTGTGCCAAGACCATATGCGGTTCCGCCGGCTATCAACCCTCCGGGACCCATGCCTGCAGCCACTCCTCCGATGGCGACCATTGCACCGCCAATTGCCGGATTTATAAATGAAACAACCATGCCCAGACCCGCTATTGCACCACCTATCCACTTCAAAAGCCCCATCATCATCAAAGGAGCAAGAATGATCATGCTACAACCAGCCATAAATAAGAAGGCATAAATCATGTTTTCACTGACTGAAGAACCGGCCATACCTATTGAATTCATAGACATTATTGTTATTGCAAGCATCAATGCCTGAACCGGCTGCGTGAATATAATGGCCATTGAATATCTTAGAAGCTTGGAGCCTATGTCTTTGGTAAACTCAAAAAAATACAAAAATAAGGTGAATGGAAATATTGCACACATCATCAATACCAAAAAATACCTGACTGCTACAACAACAAGTGCAAAAATCAGGAGCCATAGAAGAAGTTGAAGTATGAAAATCATAATATACGGATTTCCGTTAATTAACAATATACTTGCAAAATACGTAATCCTTGTGGTTACGATACCTGCAAGCATTCTATGGGCTAATGCTTCAGAGATGGCAAGAGCTATCTTGAATATCTCCAACGATATTGAAACAAGAACCATACTCAAAATCGTTCTCCAGAACATAGATTTTGCTCTCGCCCTTCCTGAAGGAGAGATTGACAAAAATATTATATAAACCCCTAAAATAGTTATTATCATCACATATACGGGTATTAACATCTCTATGAAATCAGACACCATGGGCCGGATATCATCGGGATTAGGGTTCCACATAATAAATTCCTTTAAACAGAGTATTCCAAATTCAATTGCACTTGCCGTAATATTTACAAAAAACGATATGACTTCTTCTGGTATATGTTTGATCGAACTTAACAACATACCTTCATCGGCGGAGGATACAATTCCGCTTAACAGAAATATGATGGCTGTTATTACAAGAATTTTTGTTTTATTGGATATGTCTGACATCATCTCCCATCATAAAAGTTATTTTAAAGTAATACATATATACTCGTTATACACATAAATAATGTTTACTACGGCGTACTTCAGTATAAACATTAGGTTTAATCACAGGATATTGTAGAGCAACGTCCAAGTTCTACGGTACATGGAGTATAGTCGTGTGGCAGAGCATCCCCATATTCACCCGGACAGCTTCCACTTGGATTCACTGCATCACAGCAGGCACAATAAGTCCATGACCTGCCAAGGTCTCCGTTTTCTTTGGCTATTATCTCAATTTTCTTGGACTGCTTACAGAACTTGATAAACTGCCAAGATCTGGTTGCGCCCCCTGGCGTAACTCCTGCCTCAATATCTACTGATACGTATTCATTCAAGGCTTTATCCCAGTTACAGCAGTTAATTATGTTCCATAACGCATTCCTACACTCCCCGGTTTCCACAACTGCAACATCAACTACTAAATTCGGGGCATTCACTATAGGGGTTATATTAAAGTCAAAGATGGTTTCATCCTCCCCTAAAGTATCCTTCCAACAACTCTGGGCATTTGTTATATTCGGGGCATTACTCACAATATCTAAAAAGATACTGTCTGTGGCTGTTATGCCCTTACTGTCTGTTACCGTGAACGTGATTGCGTGCTCCGTTTCATTTAAAGCTGCAGAGGGTGCACTATATACTTTCCCTGGCAAACCCACCGGACCAAGGAATACCCCCATTTCATCTGATGTCCAAGAATATGTGTACGGTGCAACACCGCCTTTAACTGTTCCATTAAAGTCTATTGGGACAGCAAGTATCCCTGTGAATCCATCCGGTGGAAAATCTATTTCAGCGATTATTATCCCCACCAGGATGTCTACAGTATCCCAGGCCCGCCTACTTGAACTATCTGTGACCATCACCTTCACCTCGTATTCCCCTGTGGTGTAGTTGTGGGTTGTAGGGCACGGGCATGCGGCCATGGCACAGGTTCCATATATTGTGGGTGATCCGTCTCCAAAGTTCCAGATATACATGTACGGAGGAGTGCCTCCAAGTATCAGGGAATCATAACCTACAATCTGGCTTGTATCAAAATACTCTTCATGCAGTGGGTTTATAATGGTCACAGATAATGGTGCAGGTTCACCATACTCAAAAGGCGGATTATATATTGTTCCGGGTAATGGAACACATTCCGGGACAAACATGTGACCTGCTCCCAAAAGCAGGAAAACCATAACCAAACCAATCACTGAATCCTTTATCATCCCCTTTGCTTTCATTGACCCTTCCGGATCATCTGCATTACCTGCGAGCGAGATTCCACCTATCACCATTAACACTACGGTTATTGCTGCTGCAAGATGGAGGAGCAGATAAGATATATTATAGACTAGCTTACATAGGTTTCCTAAGGTTATGTCTTCGGGTTTGCCGCATTTGGTGTCTATTCCATCGCAGTCTTGGTCTATTCCATCATCGCAGATTTCAGGGGCTCCAGGATATATGCCCGGGTTGGCATCATTACAATCTCCTAAACAAACAGAGACACTGTCGTTGTCATTGTCGTAATCCTCATCTATCAAACAATCACAGTCATTATCAATGAAGTCACACGGAAAAGCCAACTCATTTACAGGTATATAATTCATGCAGGTGCCTTTGAGAACGCACTCATTTGCAGTATCACAGCAGGCATCGGTTTTATCGCATGGGTTCCAGATATAGAATTCATTGGGGTTACCGTCTTCACAGCATGCTGTTGCCCCTATCGGATTAGAGTCGCCGCCGACTTTCCAACATGATTTAGGGTTCCCATTAGTGTCGTTGCATTCAAAATTGGGGCAGGCCGCATCAGTATCACAGGTGATCTTGGCGGAATCACAGCCACATATCTCATCTACATCCCCGTCACAGTCGTTGTCTATTCCATCACAGTGTATTACTGGATTAGTTTCTAATCCAACTAAACGATTCTGGCATGTGCTGGCAATTACGCACTCATCCCCTCCAAGCGGAGGCAAAGCGGCGTTTGTGGTGTTCTTGTTGTCACAGCAAGCAAATGTTCCATCTGTGCCGCCAACATAATATTCATCCGGATCATCACCGCAACACCATTTTTCTATGTCCGGGTTCAGGTTCAGGCCTCCAAACCAATCACTACTTGCAACACCTGGGACCCAACAAGAGAAGCCCATGCAGTTACCTGAAAATATACAATCACATGATACGACATCATTATCGTGGTCAATAGTTATAACTTCGGTCCCTGTTGCACTGACTGGAGCACCCCAGATTAAGTTCACCGTATAAATGCCGTCAGCCTCAAATGCCGAGTCTCCTGCAATAGAATAGTAACATTTTGTTATAGTGCCGACTGTGAAACAGCCGGTCATAGCTTCAGGGAGTGGTCCGACAATCACCGTGGCACCTAAATCCACTGTAATACCTGGAATTGACATAGGACAATTCTCATCAATAAAAAAATCACAGTCATTGTTTATGCCATCACAGCAGTGTGTGCCTCCGCAAAATGCTGTGGCGCTCTCATCTATGTCAGGAGGATGCACTGCAGCATTTGCATCATCACAGTCTGTAGTATTAAGATTTATTGTGCCGGGGCAGGTGTTAACCAGTTTATCTGAGCGGAATATGATCCCTGGCATGGTCATGTCACAATATCCGTCGCCGTCGTCGTCGCAGCCGACATCTATTAATCCATTACAGGTGTTATCATATCCATCACAAAACTCTATACACGTTGGACATATTTCCTTGCCAGGAAGGCAGGTTCCCAGACCTGGACCTGGGGGAAGACACACCCCAACAATTATATGGTCATTGCAGTCGGTGTTATCCGTTGTGTTATATGGGCTTGCCGGTCCACACAGGCACAGTGAGTCAGTGGCATTGCCAAAGCCGTCAGCATCAGCATCTTTATAATATGTGGTGCAAGTAACTCCACTGTTGTTGTCTGCGCAATCAGTTCCAGCGCAGACACCAACAGAATCCACTCCATCGCTGTCATCGTCGCAGTCTACTCCGCCGCAGAGACCAAGAGTAGAATTTATTCCGTCGCCGTCGCAGTCGCATGGCGGATTAATATTCGGGATTACACAACCTGCATGAACCTCAGTTAAACCAAAGGAAACCAAAAACAGAATAATACTGAACAGAATCAATGACCTAGCTTTCATATTCACCTATATAATACATAGATTATTCTACTTAATAAATTAAATTTAGTTCAAATCTCTGGCTTAATCAAGTATTTTTTCTACGAACTCATTTTTTGGGTTATCATATATCTCACTTATTTTCCCTGATTGGATTATTCTACCCTCCTGCATTATAGCTATGTTCTCTGATACGCCTTCTAACTCAGCGAAGTTGTGGGTTACGTAAACGGTGGAGACATCTAAATCTTTTCGTAGTTTATTGAATTCTTCTTTGAATTTTCTTTTCAGGATCTGATCCAGGTTCGAGAGAGGTTCATCTAACAGCAAAACCTGTGGCTTTTGTGCTAACGCTCTTGCTATGGCAACCCTCTGCTTCTCTCCGCCGGAAAGATCCTTTGGATATGATTCAGACAGGGAGCTTAGATTCAATAACTTCAGGGTCTCTTCTATTTTTTTTTTATTATCCATCCCCTTTATTTTCTTTGATTTAAGCACGAAACCTATATGTTCTCTTACTGTCATATGAGGCCATAATGCCAGATCCTGGAATACCATGCCAACGTTTCTTTTCTCCGGGGGTATGAATTTCCCGTTCTTTGAGCTGTATACTACCTTATTACCTATCCTGATCTCTCCTTTATCTGGTATTTCAAGGCCTGCGATAAGTCTCAGAAGGGTGGTTTTCCCGCAGCCTGATGGACCAAGGATTCCAAGAGATTGGTTTTTTCCCACCGTGAGAGACAGGTCTGTAACTGCGTTTTTCTTACCAAAGGACTTATAAATTCTATGAACTCTCATTTTTTTGCTGTTGTTGCCTGCATTAATCTATTGAATGCGAGAAGTAAAACTATTGGAGCTATTGTTAAGAATATAAGGATCAATGAGAGAGATGAAACCATTTCAGGTGCATTATAATGTATTAAGGTATATATCCTGACTGGAAGAGTCTGGATTCCTGGCGGAGATACTAAGAGGGTTACAGGCAACTCCCTTATGGAGAGGACAAAACCGATTATCCAGGCGGAAACTATCCCAGGTTTCATCAACGGCAAAATGATTTTTTGTATGATCTCTGGAAAAGAGGATCCGGTTAACCTGGCTGATTCCTCCAAAGATGGGTGTATTTGTTCAAAAAACGGGTGAAAGGTTTTTGTTACGAACGGCAGAAACCTTGCCATATGTCCTATGGTAATGATCAAGGTGCTATTGTAGATGAGTGATGTTGCATCAACGTTAAAAAAATTAATAATCCCTATCCCTATTATGATGCCCGGGACTGCTATCGGAAACAAGATTATCGGATCAAATTTTTTTCTGTAGAAATATGCCATAAAAAAACACAATACAGTCATCAATGTGGCGCTGAGAACTGCTGACTGGAACGTGTACATAATAGGCTTTAATGTTTCACTGAACGCATTCAAGAACTGAAACCTGGACTCAAGCAACAGGACAGATACAGGTATTAATACAGAGAACGTCATGATGATCAAGACATAGATTAAAGCAGCTGATCTATGGAGGTTTGATAGTTTAATTAACCTTCTCTTCCCCGAAAAGGATGATATTGTTATATATGATTTCCCTCCAAGGTACAAATGGTTTAATAAAATGATAATAAAGATTAATACAATTAATGGGATAGAGAGTGCAACAGCACCTGCTGTATTAAAAAAGGCACTGAATTGAACAAACACTTCCGATGTAAAAACATTCACCATCAACAGGACCGGAACACCCATCTCCGAAATAGAAAACACAAAAACAAAGATTGAACTAACAAGAATATGCGGCATTATCAAAGGAATTGTTACCCTCCGCATAACCCCTACCTGAGGATATAACAACCGTGCAGCATCCTCTAATCCCAAATCAATGTTTCTGATGGCAAGGGATGTTATTAAAGTTACTACTGGAAAAAACGAGAGTGCGAGAATAATTATGACAGAATACAGATTATATATGTCTATTGGCAGATTCAGGCTAATTACATCACCTCTCTTACCAAGAAATTCCAGCCAAGCTACTGTGTTTATGTAAGGAGGCATTAATAGAGGCAGCAAATATGCAACCCCGAAAAAAGATCTGAAAGGCAGGTTGGTATACTCTAAAAGAAAGGCAAACGGAATTCCTATTATAAGACTTAAAGCTACTGTACCAAACCCTAGCAAGATGGTTCTGAGCAAAATAGAGGATACTCTCTTATCAAAAACCGAGAAAAAATCAAATGAAAGATTCGATGAAAAAATATATAAAACCGGAAATATCGCGACAACAAAAAACAACAGGAATATTACTATTTTAAATAATAACCTTAACCCTGAATGAATTCTTATATGCATTTCCATAAAGAATTTGGATACTACCTTATAAAAATATCCTGAACAAACCTCTGCGATACCTCCAATTTATTATAGATCTCTTCTTGAGTAACTGGAATACATTTGAGTTCATCTACATCAGGTACGTTCCCTGGATGCTCTACTCCGGGTTTAAGAGGTATCTGCATAGCCTTAGAATATGCAAGAGTCTCTTCCACTTTCTTACTTAAAAGAAAATCAATCAACGTTTTTGCGTTCTCTGGGTTTGGACCATCTTTTATTAACATCACAGAATTAGGAAACACCAAAGTCCCAAGACCCTCCTGATCTGGGAAAACCATTGCAATAGGTTTATTCTCAATCAATGCATCATTTGCGTCATCCGTATCTGTTAAACCTATATAGAATTCACCGGAAACGACAAGATCCCTTACCCTGCCATTGCTTTCAACGATCCGGACATCATTATCTTTTATCTGGTTGAGGTATTCCATAGCCTTCTCATCCCCCCAGTAAGCAAAAAGAGATGCCACATGCGATGCAGTCGATCCGAATAAGGGATTTGCAATACACGCTTTACCCTTCCATTCCGGATTCCTTAAATCAAGTATCGATTCCGGAGCATCCTCCTCTGCTACCAGATCCGTGTTATATATAAGAACCCTTGCCCTCGCACCAAAACCCGTCCAATAACACTCCGGGTCTTTATATGCATCCAACACCTCAACAGCATTAGGTGAACAATACGGCTCAATAATACCCTTATTCTTCAACACAATAGTCCGACTAACCTCATTATTCCAAAACACATCCGCTCGAGGCCTATTCTTCTCAGCTATCAGCTTATTTACCAAACCAGCAGTTTTCGTAATTTCAGTATCATACAATGCTTTTATCTGAATACCGGTTTCCTCTTCAAATTCCTTCAAAATAGACTCCGAATAATCCTGATCATGTGCAACATAAATAATCACTGAACTAACATCCTCCCCCGAGTCAATACAACCCCCCATCAAAACCACGCCCACTGCCAACAACAAAGATAGTAATCTAGTAACCCTCATTTCAATCCTCTTTGATAAATTGTATACATTTACACAAATATATACTACGCTATCCGAAAACCAATAACCCTACGTTTTCACCTTCAAAAGTCTTAAGGACCCTGTCTCCTTTACGGGCAGAGAACCTGTTTTTTGAGTCAATTAATATATTATCTGCTTCATTTAACAGATACAGATTCTTATTTGTTATCGTAGAATACAGCCAGGATGAATTACTGTATCGAAGAATATTTCC
>JAUWTD010000031.1 GCA_030609775.1 Candidatus Altarchaeota archaeon | reverse complement strand
TTTTCTATTCTATCCTGCATTTCTCACCGCCTCCTCAATTGTTCTTCAGCATACACCCCAATCGAAAACAAGTTAAAGGACAGCATCAACACTATGAAGACTGCTGAAAGTCTCATCCAATTGATCTCCGATTTATGATGCATTTTTGATTTGTTTTTTGTTTTGATTTTGACTTGCGTTTTTTGTAGAGTTTTAGATAATCAATGCCTTTACTAAAGGACTCACGGGGTCCTTCCATCGGTTCAAATCGAAAGTTTGTACGTTGATTCTCTCCTGCAAGTTTCATTACCTTTTCAGTGCATAAGGAAACACGAGGATACAAGTCGATATCCCGAAAGAGGTCTGATCCATCCCATGAATTGGGCACCATCTTAAATCCATCACTCGTCAGGAGCTTTGTTGTCATATTCCCACACACCCCACATTTGCGTTTTATTTTCAACCCACTCGCATCCAAGTCTATCTTACATCTACCCTCAATTTCAATACTATAATAATTCGGCTTTGGCACATCCACCAATTTCTTTGATTTAACTTCTGCAACCCCTACATTATATTTAGTAAAACAAGTTATGCCTGCATCAAACCAGTCGTTAACAACAACCTCTGAAACAATGAGAAAAGGATACGCACCGCATCCAAGCACATCAGGATATTTGACCCCGCCTTCAACAATAACATCAAAGTCTCCTATTGGATACTTTGCCACACTACCACATTTTTTACATCTGCTCTCATAAACTTCAGAACGAGAGATTATAGAATACGCCCACGTATACCCCCGCGTATAGTGACTATTATCACCAAATCTATAAAATTTTTTATTATTCATTTTCTTTTCTGCACTCGAACCTTCAGGTAAACTCAAAGTACCACCTTATCTATTTGTAACTACTCAGTATATGTGCTTACACATAGATACTCGCAGACGCCAAACAGTTAATAGTAGACCACGATTACATTGTCCACATATCTCTCGGAGTCAATCATCTTTGAACATGCCCCACTGAGCCATTAATCCATCCGAGAGTTTAAATAGATACGTCATCTTGATCACAGAAAAAAATTTTCTTCATATGAAAAAGAAAAAAAAAGAAAACATTGGTTGCTGTTTGCCTGTGGTGTATGTCAGGTTCACTGCGGTCAACTTCAACATCAAAGATGTTTGAACTATTTTTCTGAGAATTAGATACCTTGTGTTATTCTTTGAATATAATCTCTTTTGAGGGGATGAATATGTTATCCTTCTTTTCGATCTCGGCTATTATTTCTTTAATCTTATCTTTTGGGAGGATCTTGAATTTCCATAGGGCGGCTAGGATATCGCATAAATCAAAACAGGTTATGTCTTTCTTTTTGCAATAATTAATTACTTTTTTATCGTTGCTCAGAAAAATACCCTCTCGTCTTTTGCATATCGCTAGGGAATCTAATTCGCCGCGTCCGAAGGATTCTGGTAGGTCAACGGTATGGAGTAATTCATCCTTGGTCGGAGTTACTATCTCAATCTTATGGTCATCAATCAGGTGGAATAGTTTCTTGGTATAAGGATAGCCTCTGTCTCGGTCTACCTTAAGTTCCTGGAATACGTTGAAGGAGATGTAAATTTTTCCGGTATTGAATGTCTTAAACAATAGATCCAGCCGCTCTATTCTCATGAAGGTGGAGAGGATGTTTGTATCACCTAGAATCATTTCTACTCTCTTATCTTCTTTAGCTTCTGGACTTGTTTGTTTAATTCCTTTTTGCTTTTTCTGGGAACCACTATCCTGATACCTCTATCCTTTAGAATTTCTTTAAATTCGATGGTGGTTTCATCTGCTAATTCTGCTGCCTTGCTCAGGGTGACTTCTCCCTCTTTGTATAATTCAACGGCAGCGGCTAGCCTTAATTGTTTTTTTGATTCGAATAAGGCTCTTAAGGCATCTCGGACCACCTCGGATTTGTTGGAGTAATATCCTGCTTTTACAACCGCTTTTATTTCTTTTTCGTATATCTTGGGTATGCTGTAGGCGCTTGGCATAATACATCACCTCATGATAATATTTGATAATATATAATAAATTAGAAGCATATAAATAGCTAATTTACACAGCACCTATCATTTCCACCATCTATTCCTCCAACATATAGGGAACCCCACATCATCCAACCCGAGCTCCTAGAGAAGAGACGTATTATTCTCAGAGACCCGATCCCAGGTGATGATACCCTTTCAGGGTCCATCCATCTTACTTATTTCAATCACAGAAAAAAAAATTCTTCATGTGAAAGAAATTTTTGCATTTTTTTATATCAAAGAAAGATTATGAAAATGAAGATATATTAAGGGAAAAACACATAAAGGAAGAATTAAGGTCTATCATTTTTTTTGTCGCATGTAATATATTATTTATAGTATTTTGTAGTTGGGCGTAGGTGTTAGTTATGATTAGTCAGAGTGATGTAATTTATTTTGTTGTCACGGATCGGTTCTGTGACGGGGACCGGGAGAATAATGTAGGGGGTGTTGAAGGTGATCTCTTTAAGTATCAGGGAGGGGATTTTAGGGGTATTGTTGAAAAGATTCCTTATTTAAAGAATCTGGGTGTTACTGCGTTGTGGATTACTCCAGTATATTTGAGTGTCGGCCGGTGTGGTGGAAGTGATGGAAGTGATGGGTATCATGGTTATTGGGCGCTTGATTTTGATAAAATTGATCCTCACTTGTATTCAAGTAGACCTGACTTGGTTGAGGGCAGTCGGATGTATTTGAAGCAGTTGGTTGATGAATTGCATAAATCAGGTATAAAGGTTATTCTTGACATGGTTGTTAATCATACAGGCTACCATAACGATACCTACATGAGTTATCCAGGTAAAAAGATTCAGGAGGATTGGTTTAATTCAGGTGCTGAAGGTGACGTAGTAAAAGGTTCTTTGTGTGGTTTGCCTGATCTTAACCTGGGTAAGGTTGATGTAGTGGATTATTTTGTGAATAATATTTTGGAGTGGATTGAACAGACCGGGATCGACGGTATCCGGATGGATACGGTAAAGCATGTGGAGAGGGCGTTTTGGTATTTTTTTAAGTCTTATATTCGGGGCAGATATAAGAACATCACCCTTATTGGAGAAGATTTAGAATATGATGTTTATTCGATATCCCAGTATCAGAAAGACCATGATTTTGATACCTTGTTTGATTTTCCTTTGTGTTCGGTAATTAAGGAGGTTTTTATTCGTAATGGGTCTATGACCTTGATTGCTAAGCCGAGGTTGAATGAGGGGGAGGTTAAGGGTGTATTGGATCAGGACCGGTGTTATACTAATGCTAACCGGCTTGTGACTTTATTGGATAACCATGATCTAGATAGAAGATTCATGACGGAAATACTTGATTTTTATGGGCACTGGGACCGGGATCTTGCGGTGAAGGTATTTAAGCTGTGTCTGTCTTTTTTGTTCACTACACGAGGCATACCTCAAATATATTATGGCTCGGAGATTGGTTTGGAGGGTGGACGTGATCCGGATAATCGTAGGAGTATGCCGCAGGAATTGTTTGGAGTGGATTTGGAGCCGAGGGAGCAGTATGGGAATGAAAAAGAAATCTTCAGTCACCTAAAGAAGCTGATAACGCTACGGAAGACGAATAGTGCTTTAACTGAGGGTTATTTGTTTACTCTTTTCTCTGATCAGTTTGTGTATGCTTTTATGAGGGAATTTAAGGGTAATATCATAGTAACTGTGATAAATAATGGCTTAGATGATATGCTTTATCCTTTGGAAATCCATGTAGAGAAGAACTCAAATATTCCTGTGAGGATAAAAAAAGAGATGAAGAGCAGGCAAGTGTTAGTTAATCTGTTGGATTCCGGGGATAAAATAGATTTGTCTATGCAAGGTAGTTTATCTGTTCTATTGGAGGGTAAAAGCGCGAAAATATATAGTTTAATAGAATAAACTCATATGGGGGTTATTCTGTGATTGTTATTGATCCGGTGGGGCATCCTTTCTCACATATTCTGCATAGGGTGCATTTTTCTATGTCGCCGGTAAGTTTTGCTTTTCCGTCGTTTAGTTTGTATAGTTTCTGTGGGCAGGAATTTATGCAGGCTCCGCAGCCGATGCATTTTTCTGTGTCTATATCTATTTTCACCATTTTCTTTGCAGTTGATATCTTATATAATGGGAGGTTATCATATTAATGTACTTTTTTGATGGTTTCTTATCATTTTTTAGAGAGAAATAGGAATCAGTAAATAATATTTAAAAAAAAATCAGGCTTTTATATTAAATCGGTGTGTAGGTGTAGACTTTGCCGAAGGGTCTGGAGGATACTGGTGTGATTTTTGTGAACTTTTTTTTCCAGATTAGGTCTACTGGGACATTGAATAGTTCACAGAATCTTTCAATTATTGGTGCCAGGATTTCTTTATCTTCTTGTGTGAATTCATCTTTTATAGCATAGACTCCCAGGCTGTGATCGGGTACATCTCCTCGTATGTATACGGTTCCTCCATGTATTCCGCCGCATAGATCGGATTGAACTATTTTTTCATCTATGATATCTTTAACTTTGTTTGGATCAATGTCTTCTCGTTCTACTGGTTTTTTCCGGTCTGCTATTGCATCACCAAAGTCCAGGCCTAAGACAACAATCATTCCTCCGGCCATATATTCGCCGCAGTATTGTTTTACTGTGCCGCCGTATACGATTACGGGTTTTTTGTCTTTGAATTCTTTCATATGGATTCCGATCCGGCTTCCTCCGTTACCCATAACAAATATTCTGCCCCCTCTTGCACCCATTCCGGTGACATCCCATGAGTCTCCGTAGACGATGAGTTCACCAGCATTCAAGGTATTGCCTAGGAGGTACTCGGAGCATCCGTGCACTATTGCAGTTATTCCTTCGGAGAAAACACCTAAATCTAGGCCTGCGTCGCCGAATATTTCGATTGTCACGGGTTCCTTAATGCCTGCGCCAATGAATCTTTGTCCTTTGACATTTTGTAGGATTAAGTGAGTGTAGCCGTCTCTGATTGCTTTCCTGATCTTTTTGTTCAGTTCCCGGTAATCCATAGGCCATCCTTCAGGTTCCGCATTGATAGTGATCTTTCTTTTTTTTGTCGTCATTCTCCCCCTACCTCTATTCTTGAGCCGGCATGTTTTACGTCCAGGATTTTAGCCTCTGCAGGGTTTGGGCCAATGTATCGTAGCCTGTCTCTGTTTCCTACAAAGCTTTCTACTGCATCTATTCCCATTATTCCAAGGACCTCATCCAAGTCAGAGGTCCATGAGTTAAATAGGTTTATCAGACGGTTTGTAGCCCAGTCTAGATCGATTCTTTGGCCTATTATCGGGTCTCCCGTAGCAATGCCCCATGCACATTTTCCTGTTGTGCATTGTTGACATACCTTGCATCCCATCGCAATCAATGCAGCGGTTCCAATCATTCCGACATCTGCTCCGAGAGCAAGTATCTTGATTAGGTCAGATGATGAGCGTAGGCTTCCTCCGGCGATTAATGTGACCTTGTGTCTTATGCCTTCGTTTGTTAAATGCTGGTCTACTGAAGCGATTGCCAACTCAATTGGTATTCCGGTATTGTCTCTTACGACTCGTGGGGCGGCGCCGGTTCCGGCTCTGAATCCGTCTACTGTGATGAAGTCTGCATCAGCGTGCACGATCCCGGACGCTATTGCTGCTACATTGTTTACGGCGGCGATTTTCACGCCAACTGGGACCTTGTATTCTGTAGCCTCATGTAGTGCCGCAATCAGTGTTTTCAGATCTTCTATCGAATATATGTCGTGTTGTGGGTTGGGGCTTAGTGCATCGGTTCCGATCGGGATTCCTCTCGTATCAGAGATTAGTTGAGTTACCTTTTCTCCGGGTAGTTGTCCTCCGTGGCCGGGTTTTGCTCCTTGCCCTATCTTGATTTCTAATGCTGCGGCATTAAGGTAGTCTGGGCAGACACCGAATCTTCCGCTGGCTATTTCAGCGATTATATTATTTCTGAATGGAGCGTGGTCTGGGTGCAGGCCGCCTTCCCCGGTTCCGAATAATGTTCCAACCTGGTTAACTGCCCGAAGCATTGCAGTGTGTCCGTTGTAGCTTATTGATCCAAGGGACATGTGACCGATAATCAGGGGAGTGGATAACAGTTTATTAGGATATATTTCATCTAACTCGAATTCGCCGTTTATTTCTCTGATATTTAGTTTCTTTGGTTTTCTCCCTAGGAAGGTTCTTGTCTCCACCGGTTCCCTTAATGCATCTATTGAGGGGTTTGTCACCTGGCATGCATCCCATAGGAGGGAATCAAATATAGTTGGATATATGCGGTCGGTTCCCAAACCTGTAAGCAATACTGCACCAGTTCTTGCCTGCTCACATACGCCTCTACGATGCCATGGAGTCCATGTTCCGTGGGGTGCGTAAACTACAGGGTATTCTTGGATAGTTATTGCATCTGTTGGACAGAAGACTGCGCATCTCTGGCATGCGACACAGTTTCCGGTGTTTGTGACAACGGGTTTATCTTCGCTTCTATTGAAATCTATAACATCAAATGTGCAGTTAACTGCGCATCTGCCGCATTTGTTGCATGTATCTAAGTCGATTTCTACCTTGAATCTGGGCATTACCTTGTCTTGTATCTTCATTTTATTTTTATGGGTAATCCCTCCAATGGTTCCTTGGTTCCTTTTATTATCGGTTCACCTATGGATGCGATCACGGGTTTGCCTGGGTCTGGCTGCCAGAAGTTAGGTGTCTGGTCCACAAGGTGTATGGAGCTGAGTTCGCTTGATAGGTAAAACGTACTTTCATCTTCTGAAACTGCCGCAATCAGTGGCCTTAGTTTTTTTCGGTCGGAGTGTCCGATCATTGTGGGTTTCGGGAAATCCGTGGTTATGACTATGGCAAATGGGCCGTTTGCCATTGCCTTACGGTGGGTGATCCGGATGGCTGTAGCCCATTTTTTAAGTTTTGGCGGCATTCGGTCTATGTCTTTCCAGTAGGGTGGTGAAAGAACCATGCACGCAATCTGATGTACGATCTTTGGCGGATAATTGCTTTTCCGGGTAAGGAAATCGAAAATATATGCTAATACCTCTGTATCTGTCAGTAATTTGCATTCATATCCTAGTTCTTTTAGGTATTCTGCATTGGTTCCATATGAGGTTATTTCGCCGTTGTGTACGACTGCATGTCCCAGCACCGAGAAGGGGTGGGCTCCACCCCACCATCCCGGGGTGTTTGTGGGGAATCTGCTGTGTGCGGACCACATATAGGCCTTGATTTTATCTAGTTGGTAGAATTCTGCTATATCTGCTGCCCATCCGCATCCCTTGAATACGGCCATGTTTTTGCCTCCTGAAATGCAGAATGCTCCGCGGATGGAGGTGTTTATATGCATCATGATGTCTTTTATTATGTCGTCTGGATCTCCCTTACAGGTTACATCAACAAAAAAACGCCAGGTCATAGGATACTCCTTGATGACATCCTTTCTTACAATAACCTTTTCTTCTTCTAGTATGTCTGTGTAATCCTTCAAAAATTCTTCGACTAGTTCTTTTGCTTCGAAGTCGTCAAGGATTGTTTGAATACAGTATTGTTCTTTATGTTTGGGGAATAATCCGTATGCTGCGAATCCGCCGCCTAATCCGTTTTCTCGTTCTTTCATGAGCGCTATCATATTTTTTATTTTTACTCCGGAAACCTTTTTCCCGTCAAGATTAAGTAATGCGGCGATTCCGCATGCGTCGTGGTTCGGATTAATTGGAGGTGTGGTGAAGCTGTTTGTCTTAATCATTTTTTCTTTTTGTTTTTCTTTGTGGCAGCTATTATCTGTTTGATTCCTTTGACTTCGATTTCTGGTGCAGGTCCTATATCCATCCTTTTCCGGACACCTGCTCTTTTAGGCATGCCGTATCCGGTTTCTTCTATCATCTTTATCTTGTCATTTATTATTTTAGGTATCTGCCCATCCATAATCGCTAATTCTCTTAGTTTAGAAAACATATCGCTTAATCCACGGTTGGTGGGGCATCTTTCCTCGCATTTCCCGCATTGGAGGCATCGCCAGATTTCTTTTCCTCTGATTACCTCATAGAATTTTCCTTCAAGTAGTTTGTCTACTGTATCCAGGGAATCAAACGGATTTTTTGTATCCTTTGTAATGACTGCAGCAGTGCATTCCTTTCTGCAGGCCTCGCAGTGGCTTTTTAGCTCGGCTAGGTCAAAGTATTTTTTTACTAATTCCATCTCCTCCAATGTCTCTAACCCAAGTTTTTCAAGTACGGATTCTACTTTTGTTGAGTGTCCCTCAAAGAATAATTCATTAGGTGAAACACCGAACGCCAGGTTTAGGAGTTCGCTTATGTGCAGAACCGGAACACTTAGTTCTCTTAGTTCTCTTGGAGGTATGTCAAATCGCATAAAGCAGGCTGGGCAGTTAGTAACTATGCAGTCTGCTTTATCATGTATGTCTTTGAACTTATTTTGTAGCATTTGGTCTGCTTCTTCTTTGTCGAATGTGATGACTGGGATTCCGCAGCAGTCTATTTTGCTTTCATAGTCAATGCTTTGGGCTCCTGTAGCTTCGACTATCGCATCTAATGAAGTCGGTTTTTTAGGTTTGTCACTTGGAACTACTGGGGGATATAGGGCGTGGCATCCATAATGGACTGCCACCTTTAAACCTGTGAGTGGTTTTTTTATCAGGGTTTTGATTATTGGTAGCTGTGAAGTTAGTGTGTTGAGTATGTGTGTGACCTTGAGTTCTCCGCCGTATCTTGTGTCTTCTGGGAGCAGGGAATTTATTCTGTTTCGTAGTTTATGGTTTCTTAGTTCTTTGTTTGCGCCATGGAGGATGTTAAAGCAGCCGTTGCATACAACAAGTAGTTCGTTGCTTTTTCTTTCGGCGAGAGTCAGGTTTCTTGCGGATAATGCAAGTTGGGTGTCTTTTCCGTATGCTTTCACATAGATTGGGTCGGGGCAGCAGCCGAAATCATCTACCTCAACCGTATCTATTCTGAGATGTTTGAGCATTATCTTTGTGCTTTTAATCAGGAAAGGGTAATTGTGGGTGAACGTGCAACCCCAGAATACAGGTATCTTTTTTTTCATTGTGTTCGATGGTTTTATTATTATTTATCTAGATTCCTTATTTAAATATAGTTGGTTGTATTAATAAACTTATATACTCTATTAATTACATAACTAAACTAATAGAATATAAAATAGGATTTATCGGTTTCTAATATAAATTACGGGGATTCCCTTCAACATTGATTTCGCATATAATGGAGTTATATAGCCTTGTAAAGAAAAATAAGGGAAAGGGAAATATTTTTAATTCTTCCCCGTATTTGTTTATCCCAGTATCTGTTTATCCCAGTATCTGCTCCATTGCATCCTGTTCAATCTCGTCTATTAGGGGTATTCCCGTTACCCTTTTCGCTCTCTCGGTAAGCGAAGCCAAATCCTCTCGGTCGATGAGATCAAGCTTCCATTTTCTTGACCCGGCCATCAGTTGCTGTAAGCCTACTCCGGTTCGGTCATGGAAGTAGGTGTATAGTCCGACTGCGCCCCACGGTATTTTCTTTGCGTCGCTTCCGAATTGTTCTTCTAGTTCAGTGGTTGCTATAAAGAACTGCTCTGGTCTGTTGCCGTACATTGCTGCAAAGCCTCGCGGTAGTTCATCTTTTTGGGCTAATTCCACGTAATGTTTTGCCTTCATAACTGCAGTAATAGGTGCTCTTGCAGTGGCAATTGCTTTAACATAGGGCCCTTCTCCAAAGTTGCTCATTGCTATGGATTTAAAGATCTGGGCCTCATTTATAAATCCGCCGGCCATTGCTATATCTGGGATGTGTTTGCCTTTCTTTTTCAGAAGTTTAATGCCTTTAAGCACTTGGGCTTGTAGGTAGACTGTGGGGGTTGATGCCTCATTCATCATAGGCACCGGGGACATTCCGGTTCCTCCTCCGGCTCCGTCAAAAGTCAATAGATCTATTTTTGCTTCTGATGCTAGCTTCAGGGTGAGTGCAACCACTGCAGGCCGGTATGCCCCTGTTTTCAGGAAAATTTTTTTGGTTCCATGATCTCTGAGCCAGTCTATGTCATCTAAAAAGTCTCTTTCGTTCACCATCCCGACCCTGCTATGCCTCTCAAATGATTCGAAAACCTTGCTTTTGAAGGCTTCCTGTACGCTTGGGTCTTCTGGATCAGGGTGCACCAGGTAGCCTCTCTTCTTTAGCATTAACGCCTTATCCAGGTCGGTTATTCTAACCTCACCGCCGATGGCCTTTGCGCCTTGCCCCCATTTTCGCTCGATTACATCTATATCAAGCTTTGAGAGGACATATTCATCTACTCCGGCGCGTATGTCTTCTACATTGGTTTGTACCACGATATCACCGTGTTTTCCATCCCAAAACTCCCGGTAAGTTTCTATCCGGTATACCATGTCCTCTGATGAAATGACCTTGCCGTTGCTGTCGAACCTTGATTTGGAATCCATTCCGCAGATGTTTTCTCCGATTACCTCTATAGTACCTGAGATTGCTGCTCCAACAGCTAAACCATCCCAGTTTCTCTGTGCTACGGCTGTTGAACCCAGGCCCGCTATTGTTATCGGAACCTTGAGGGGTATGCCTCCTGCAGTGGTTTTGATATCTACGTTAGAGAATAGTGCCTTATCTGAATCTGGTTCAATGCCTTCTGTGCTTCGGACATCTACCATTATCTGGAAATCAGACCAATCTAGCATGTAGTCTTTACATGATGCTGCTGTGCTTTTGCCATATTGGGCAGGATCAGGGTAAAGAACCTCTCTTCCCCTGAACGCCGATTTTCCTATCTCACATAAAACACTGCATCCTTCGATACATAGTGGACACATCCCACTGATAGGAGTCGTATCCTTTGTCCTTAAAACTGTTCCCGAGGTAGATCGGGAATTCCCATATGTCTCAGCCATTTTAATTCTTTTATTATTGAGTATCCCTTCTTAAAAAACATGGGTTTATTTTTTAAATTTAATTTAGTATGTTTGTAACATAATGAAACTAAAAAGACAATAAATAGGTTCTAAAGTTCCTTATTTAAATAAACCATCAAGCAATCACACAATTAAAGCATCAGAAATATTAGGAATATATGCAGAATACCTGCATAGGATTGGATTCTGCAATACGGCACTTGCCAGAGAGGCATTTGGTGCACGGATCTCCAGTATAACATATGGGTCCTTTTTCATCATTGAATTTATAGCATTCACCTTCCAAGCAGGGGTTTTCTGCATCACAGTATATGGGCTGCTCTGAGGATGACAGGTTGTGTTCTATAGCTTCAGCGACGTTATTAAGACACCAGTTTATATCCTCTTTGTCTTGGATCATATCACATATAGAGGAATTCATTCTTTCCATAGCAACAAATCCATAACACCAATTCCTGCGACTTTGGTCTGTTATCTTACTACATACTTCAGGACCCTTGTAAGCTGGTTTAATCTCATAGTAGCAATTATCCCGACTGCTTGAATTTAGTATATTCTCACAAACACTTGGGTTTCCCCACTCAACTGCAATAGTTTTATAACACCAATTTCGGTCCATAATGTTTGAAATCAACCCACAAATAGAGGGATTGCCTGTGCTGTTAGCAACATTCCCATAACACATATGTTTATATGATAATTTACGTATTCTTTCACACAAAGAAAGGTTTTTACGGATTTTGAGGGTATAACATTCATCCCGATCATATTGTTCTTTTATTCTCTCACATAGCATAGGATCTTTTTCAGCCTCCGAAACCTGCTTATCACACCTGTCTTTGACAGGTTCTTTAATGATGAGATCACAGATAGAATGATTTAAGGTGTAAACTGCAATATTGAAGTAGCACGCATCTTTGTAATTAATATCCCACACCATACGACAAAGGGATATGTTCTTTTTAGCATATGCAATGTATTGGTAGCAGATATTTCTTGTAACCAACTCTTCGATTTTCTGGCAGATCAAATGATCTTCATCAGCAACCCCTTTGCAAAAATACCTATCATCTGTATTAGATATTCCGTCGCAAATTGAGGAATTCTTCGCAGCTTTGGCAACCTGGGCATAACAGCTCTTTCCAAGGTAGTCTTTAAGGATCAGATCACATATTGAGGAATTTAACTCAGCTAAAGCAAGTTGAGTATAACACGCATACATTGAGTCTTCGGCTTGAATCTGGTTACACAAACGTATATCTAAGAAACTAATAGCAAGAGCTCCGTTGCAGTTATCCCGTATAGAGGTGGTATTAATTTTGTTACATATAGAAGGATCCTTTCGTTTCAATGCAATCTCTAGATAACAGGAATCTTTAAGGTATTGTTCCGGGATTTCATCACACACTAAAAGCTCTTCATCGGGTTCTTCCTCCTCGCTTAGGCATCCGCTCAACAGAACCGCGAAAATTAGCCCCATAGCCAGAAGTTTTTTCATAGTAATAATTAGCAAAGAAATATGATATACATACATCTAACGCAATCAGTTATCTCATTTACCCCAACCTCTATCTTTATAGGTTATTTTTTAAACTATAATCCCTAAATTGAATACATAATGAAACTAACAAAGAATGATAGGAGGGTTCTCAAGTTCCTTATTGAAAACGGCCGAACACAGGACGCGGACATATCCCGGAACTTAAATATCACACCTCAGGCAGTTGGAAAGATCAGAAGAAAACTTGAATCAGAAGGGATTATAAAAGGATATTCTACTCAGGTAGATTATAGGAAACTTGGTGTTAACGTGCTGGCAGTAGCGTTATTCAAATTCACGCAGGAGTCAAGGAAAACCTTGGTAGAAGAAGACATAGATGAGAGGATAAAAGGTCCGCACATAATTGATTTTTATCGGGTTCCGGAAGGGGATGTGACCCATATTGTAACATATGGTTTCCGGGGTCTTGAGGAACTGGACCATTATTTTCATAGCCTGCAGACGGAAAGAGGGCATATAAGTGAGATAAAAAAATTGTATATTCTTTCTGCAAGGAGCCTTAGGAAGAGCTCTAACAAGGAATTATTCACCAAAATCATTGATGAGATGGGGCAGGAAAAACTTGCTAAACCTCTGCCTCCGAAGCTTGAATCATCTTCTAACTTCAGGAAAAAAACCCTAACAGAGAAATAGGTTATTTGGGTTTACTCCCATTCCACGGTTCCGGGCGGCTTATGGGTTATGTCGTAGACGACTCGGTTTACTTCAGGGATTTCGTTTGTTATCCGGGTAGATATTCTTTCAAGAACATCATAAGGTATTCTTGCAAAGTTTGCAGTCATCCCATCTATGCTTTGAACGATCCGTATAGCAATAGTGTTCCGGTAGGTTCGGACATCACCTTGCACCCCAACTGTTTTTATAGGTAATATAACTGCAAAAAATTGCCAGAGTTCTTTTTCTAGGTCTGCTTCTTTGATTTCTTCTTTTACTATTGCATCTGCTTCCCGTACAATCCCGGTTAACGTAGGGGTTACCTCTCCAAGTATCCTTATCGCAAGCCCGGGACCAGGGAACGGGTGCCGGTGTACGATTTCGTTGGGTAATCCGATTTTTTTGGCGATGACTCGAACCTCGTCTTTGTATAGGTCCTCTAATGGTTCAACAATCTCTAATCCCAGAACATCCGGTAATCCGCCGACGTTATGGTGGCTCTTTATTGTTGCAGCATGCTCGGTCCCGCTCTCTATTCGGTCAGGGTATATTGTGCCTTGTATAAGGAACTGTGCCCCCACATGGTCTGCCTCTTCCTCAAACACCCTTATGAATTCTCGGCCTATTGCCTTTCGTTTATCTTCGGGGTTTGTTATGCCTTCAAGCGCCTTAAAGAATCTGTCTTTTGCGTTGACGGATTTGAAATTAAGATCAAAGCCTTTTGAAAAGATTTCGTCTATGAGTTCAGGTTCATTCTTCCGCATAAGGCCTGTGTCCACGAACACTGCAGTAAGGTTTTTACCTATTGCTTTATGGGCTAGGATTGCTGCAGCGCTTGAATCTATTCCTCCGCTTAACGCAATCAATGCCTTCTTATCCCCTATAGTCTCCTGGATCTTTTTTACCGTAGACTCTATGAAATCTTCCATAACCCAGTTTCCAGTGCACTTGCAAACAGTATGTATGAAGTTTTCAAATATTTCTTTTCCATGTTGGGTGTGGACGACCTCCGGATGCCATTGGATTCCGTTGATTCTTTTTTCTCTGTGCCGGAATGCCGCAACAGGAGTATTTTCGGTGTGTGCCAGTATCTCATATTCTTCAGGCATCTTAACGACGTTATCGGAGTGGCTCATCCAAACAGTTTCTTCCCAGTTAAGCCCCTTCAAAACACCCGCAGGGTTATCTATTATCGCCTGGGTTATCCCGTATTCTTTTTTTTCTCCGGGCTCAACTATTCCGCCCACGTAGTGGGCTATGAGCTGGTGACCGTAGCATAGTCCCAGAATCCCTAAATCTAATTCAAGCAATCCTTTATCGAATTGGGCTGCGTTTTCTGCGTAGACGCTCTGTGGTCCGCCGGAAATAATCAATCCTTTGACATCATATTTTTTTTGGTATTCTTCTATATCTGCCGGAGTCGTGGATGCTGAAACAATTTCTGAGTAGACATCAAATTCTCTGACCCTTCTTGCGATGAGGTGGCAGTATTGTCCGCCGAAGTCAAGTATTAGTATGCATTCTATCATTTTTGTAGTGTATAGAATATTATTTGATTTTTTAGAATATAAGATTAAATCAACAGATTTATATATGTAAATTTATAAATATATATTCATGGAACAGGAACTTAGAATCTTCAAAGCCTTATCAGATGAAACCCGGCTGAAAATAATCAGGTTTCTTTTAGATGGAGAAAGATGTGTCTGTGAGATCATACCTCACACAGGCAGAGCGCAGTCAACGGTTTCAATCCAGTTAAAAAAACTTGAGCATCTAGGTATCATAGACTCAAGAAGAGAAGGTAAAAGCATTTATTACAAGATAATCAACGGCGATGTCATAAAAATACTGGAACTGTTTTCATGAAATGAAATGAAAATTGAGATACTTGGAATGGGTTGTATGAAATGTAATACACTTCATAATAATGTAAAAAAAGCAGTTGCAGGATTGGAGATTAACCCAGAAATAGTGCACATACAGGACATGGATGAAATCCTTGAGCGAGGTGTCATGTTAACTCCGGCTTTGTCAGTGGAGGGAAGAGTAGTGTGTTCTGGAAGGGTTCCTAGTGTTGATGAGATCATAGAGTGGATAGGAAGTGAAGGAAATGGGGAAAAAGAATAAATTTTTGTTGTTGGCTTTTGTTTTTTTCTTGTTTTATTTTATGCCCGTTTATCTGCCTGATGCTGCATATGCCTCAGATAATAGTCTGTTAAACGGCTTATTTTTGCTTCACGATTATGCAAAAAAACATATATTGACTTGTTTGGTTCCTGCATTCTTTATTGCCGGGGCGATAAGTGTTTTCGTTAGGAAGGATGTTATTTTAAGGTATCTGGGTGCCGGGGCAAAAAAACATGTATCCTATGGAGTTGCATCCGTGTCAGGGTCGATTCTAGCAGTTTGTTCTTGCACTATTCTTCCGCTTTTCGCAGGGATTATGCGAGGGGGTGCAGGTTTAGGGCCTGCAGTAGCTTTTCTGTTTTCCGGGCCCGCAATCAATATCGCTGCAGTATTTCTGACAATCAGTGTACTAGGCCCAGAAATTGGTGTCGCTAGGATCTTTTTTGCAGTTTTGTTAGCAGTATTCGTTGGCTTATCTATGGGGTTGGTATTCAGAGAAAAACCAAATGAAGGTAGATTACATATAGGTGAAAACAAAGAAATAGATGTATCCCGTGGCATACTCACCGTATTTTTTGTATCCTTGGTTGCTGTGTTGGTTGTTAATGGATTGCAGATAGAAAAAATAGTGAAATATGTTTTGATGGGTTTTTTCGCATCGGTTGCTGCTTTTTTGGCTGTATTCAGATTTAGCAGGGAACTATCAAGAGAATGGCTTAAAGAGACATGGAATTTCACCAAGATGATGCTTCCGGTGTTGTTTGTGGGTGTTTTTATTGCAGGTTTTGTAATGCCACTCATATCTAAGGAATTTGTAACAGATTGGGTTGGATCGAATACGGTCTCAGGTAACTTGGTTGCTTCAGTATTTGGAGTGTTTATGTATTTTTCAACCTTGACTGAGATTCCGATTCTGCAGGCCTTGATCGCTAAGGGTATGTCTGAGGGTCCGGCTCTTGCCTTGCTTTTGGCGGGTCCGAGCCTGAGTCTTCCGAATATGTTGGTAATCGGCAGGGTTTTGGGCGCAAAGAAAACTGCCGCATACATAGTCTTTGTTGTATTCTATTCAACAGTTGCAGGATTAGTCTTTGGCTCAATTTAGGGGAGCGTGTCTAAGTCAGCTTTCTAGGATTTATCTCTCACCTGGGTTGGCTATCATACATGAAATCGTCCACTGATCACTTAATTCTCTCAGGTTTAGGCTTAATCACCTATTTTTTTAGATCATATTTTTTAGATTCAATAAGGTATCGTATAGAATAGATAGTTTATAAAAGGTATGTTAAATAAGAATTATTATTAAAGAGTTGTTAGTATAAACTATTTAGGATAGAGATAATATAAAATAGATATTAGAAAGGAGACTATTCCTACCCTCACAAAACGAAAGAATTTTTTTCGTTGTAAGCACATGTACTAAACGAAAAATTTTTTTTCGTTTTTTTGTTATTTTTTCTGTTCCAAAAAAATATGTAGTAGAATACATAGGTTATAAAAGATATATTAAATCAATTTATTTATTATATATCTACCATAAACAGTATATTTTTGTACATATTATCTCCACCATAAAACGAAGGAATTTTTTTCGTTGTAAGGGCATATATCAAGCGAAGAATTTTTTTTCGTTTACGGTGAAATATATTGTAACAATAGATAAAACATATTTTACCTATTCCCAAGATTCTCAAGCTGTATATTGTAACAATATGGAATTGGTTTTTTTGATGGCATACCCAGGATAAAACGGCAAAAACAAGC
>JAUWTD010000021.1 GCA_030609775.1 Candidatus Altarchaeota archaeon | reverse complement strand
GGATCAGGGCGCCTTGGCCTTCTGAGTTATTGCAGCTGAAGTTACTATTCCAGACGTCGCAGTCTTCTGCATGCCCTATTGTATAGTTTAGGGCTAACTCTTTTATGTCTTCGTTACCTGTAACCTGGTAGGCACTCCATAAAGCATATATTAAAGAACCCTGCCGGATAGAGGCTAAAATAGTTTTCCCTGCAAGTAGGGGGGTTGTATTACAATCAAAATCACCTTCTGCATGATCACATGTATCTGTTAAACCCGTACCATATTCATTCAGGCTCAGGTTTACTATTCGCTCCTTGTAGCTTTCGTTTCCTGTCATATAATATCCTGAAACAAATCCAAGGATCATCCATGCTTGATGTGTTTCATAATCACAGCGGTAATCTAACCCGCTCCATGGTGAACACCCCCATGGGCCATCACCTTCCGGATCCGTTTCAGTTAAATTTTCTACAATATTTTTCAGACTCTCGTTCCCTAAACAAAGAGCCATCTTGAAGGTTCCCTCTTCCATAGGGAAGATGGTGCCGGAGTCATTAAAGTAGAATACATAAACAGATTCTTTGCTTAACTCCGAATCAAGAATTGTGTAGTTCATGCCAGTAGACAGGTTACCTATTATCCATGATTCATCAAAGAATTCTTTGTAATGTATCTTAGGGTTTAAAAGAGTAGTTGAGTTTTTTATAGATACAACCAGGTTATTATCCATATTAGGGGATAGTTGCGTCATTGGCGAGAAAAAATCTGCATACACTACAGAGGATATACAAACAAATAAGAGTATGCATAATAGCGCCTCAAAAGTTGTCTTTAAACTGCCCACACCCATTTTATTTAAATTTTATTTTATCTTATTTGCGTCTTATTAGTGAGATAACTATGATTAAAATAAGCAGTGTACCGATTATACTCAAAATAATTAATGGATTTTTATAGTCTTCCCTGGAGTTATCATAGTCTTCAATAGGTTTAGTGTCTTCTATAGGCCTAGTGTCTACATCCCTATGATCATCTACTGCATCTGGAATAGTATCTTCTACACGTGTTTCATTAATCAGGGCGTCTGCCTTATTTTTCTCATCCAGTTTTTTATTGATCTTCAGTAGCAATATATCACACATTGTAGGTGTTTCGTTACATACACCTATATTCCATCTATCTGAGATGTTTTTTGCCTCTTCTATATGTTTCTTTGCGTTTTGATAGTCACCCTGGTTATACTCTGTCTGTGCTTTATTAAATAGTGAATCTACTTCTCTTTTTTTTAAATATATTTCTCTATATGCTAAGACGTACAGGGTATGGTCTAAACACCCTATCACTACCTCTGTTTTTCCATCATCCTCCAAGTCCACTACTTTGAGATCTACGACCTTACGATAGGGCTGATACTCTATCTGGAGGACGCCGTCCCTATTAAAAATACTGATTTTATCTGAACCAACCACTATTTCTTTGTTTCCATCCAAATTCAGATCACCTGAATCCACTTTATGGACCTCGCTTCCAGTGTCATAATCCCAGAGCAGATTGCCGTCTTTATCAAGGACATAAACCTTATCTGATCCAGCTAAAATCTCAAAACTGCCGTCGCCATCTATATCCACTACGTGGATGCTATTAACCATCCCTCGTGTTTTATATTTCCACCTTAATTTACCTTCTGCATCAAGGACATACAGGTTAGGGTATGAACCTACAATGAGCTCATTTTTCCCATCATCATCTAAATCATTTATCACCAAAGAGGATACCTCTCCGTCCGTGTAGAACATCCATTTTTTGTCGCCATCCTCATTAAACACATAAAAATATGTGGAACCAATGAGGGCTTCATTAATTCCATCTCCGTCAAGGTCAGATATAGCTAATACGTATGGGTATGCTCCCTGGATGCTTTTCTGGAATAATACATTAGACTTTCTGTCAAAGATGTATACCTTATGGTTTCTTACCGAACCGGATGCCAGCATTAAATCGTTATAACCGTCATTGTCCATATCTCCGACATGTATGCTTTTAATAGCATTTTGGGTGATGATCTTAGAAATTGCAGTACCATCAAGTCCCACAACGTGGGCTGGGCGACATGATCCGGCGATAATTTCTTTGACTGCGTCATTGTCTAGGTCTGCAGCATTCACCGAATATATTGGACAATATGCGTAGTACTTAAATTTCAGGTTGCCTTTTTCATCTATTAAATAAAGATGGCCATCATAGGATCCGGCGATAACCTCTTTTATCCCGTCACCGTCTAAATCAGTGATATGGATGTCGGTTATGCCTGCTTTGGTGTTATACGTCCATTTCAGAGTCAGATAGCTTTCGAGTTCTGCATTCGATGAACCTGCTAAAATGATTAGCAACAGCATAATTACAATTCTTTTTGACATTCTACCCAATAAGTCTATTTTGGTTATATCCTTAAATACTTTTGTACTCACTTGATGCATTTACTAGTTTATGGGTCAGGATTTATCTCGTCTCCTTAATCGTATAATATCTTTTATTCGTCGCAGTATAACATCAACAAAGAAAAGGGAAAGTGCTGCGGCCATAAACTGAATATGTAGGGGAGTTTTCTCTAATAGGTCACTCAATGAGCTTTCTTTAGCATATTCTAATGTATCTGCTTTTAGTATATTGATCTGGGAAGAATTATATGTTTTGCCTCCGGTAATCTCTGTGATTGCTTTTAATTCATCAAAGTCTACTCCAGGTATCCTGTATTCTAATGGGGTGTCCACTGCAATAGCGTCAGTGTCCTCACCCAGAGACGAGACTGCTTTTATCATATAGAATCCAGTATCCTGTGGAATGAACTGGACCGTGAACATATCTATGTCAGTTTGCTTTAATGAAATATCTAGAGCATTCCCTTTGACATCCTGTACGCGGATATCTGGTTCTTTATCTGATTTTATCCGGATCTCTACACTATCTCCCACACTTACGTCAACTGTTTCAATGTTAACCCTCTTTCGCTTCTCTAGGTTGCCTATGGCCCAGTTTGTTATAGATGATACTAGCTTTCTATCATCTACATTATATTTATATACTTTAGGTGCCCATATGTTTCCATTGTCTACGGTAAGCGAAGCAACCCGCCCCAAACCAAAACGCCAGACAGTTAATATGGGCATCTTGCCTTCGTTAATTATAAGAACCTGGGCCACTGATTTCTCTGTGACCCCGTTAAAATCCTTAATCGGAGGCCAAAACCCCTCCAAATCATCTGTTATGAAATGATACGGATTATATACTCCTATAGTGTATTGATCTTTTTCTTCGTTTTCTTTATCCTCAAACTCAATAGCAAGCCGCTCATAGTCGTTCAGTGTAAAATAGAGGCCGTTTCCTTTATTGGCTAATTCCTTCATAAAAGCAGTTCCTGGATCGTCATATTTTCTGGATGGTGAAGGGTCTATGGGATCAACATCAACTGTATGGATTATGACGTCGTTTTCACTCATTGACTCAACTGCAGAATATGCAAGCAACTTGTTGACACCACCTGAAACACCAAATACTCCATCTGTGAGTATTATCACATATTTTTCTCCGATAAAACCATCTAACTGTTTTTCTGCATCAACCAATGCTTTATTCATATCTGATCCGCCTTTGAAGTTCAACGAATTTATTTTGTTTTCAAGCTTTACCTGAATATCATCTAGTTTACTGAGAGGCTCTATTTCAATTGCATTAACTCTAAATGCAATCGCTCCGACATAGTCTTCTGGATCCAATTGCCTTATAATGTTTATTGCAACAGCTTTTTCAATATCAACTGGTGTGTTTTCACCGCTACCATATCCACTGCTCGCTGAAACATCTATCAGAAAGACTACTGCCATCTCTTTTCTCTTTTTTTCCGGGGGTTACGTGGATATCACCGGCAGGAGGGTTTCTATGGGGTTGTTGTGGTAGTTTCCTTTTTCGTAAGAATTTTCTCCCCCGACAACCACTAAACCGTTGCCGTCGACAATGTATTCATGCAGTGAGTTAACTACCCACTGATCTATTTTTTCTCCAGGTATGTTGTCAAAGTATACGACATCATATTTGCTGTAATCTTGTCTAGGTGAATTTGTTCTTGTGACATCATAGTTTACATTCAGTAGCGCAGCTAATGGTGAACTTGGGCTTTCGCTTACTAAAAGCACATCGGGTTTTGCTACCACATCAACGCTCTTGATCATCTCATTATTTACTTTAATGTAGTCTTCGCTTAGGGGTTTTATCTCAGCAGTTATCTTGTGCACGCCCACATCATCCATCGAGAACATTACGTGAAAGGATCGGGTATCCTTTGTCTGTATGACCTCATTTACTCCATAGATTATGTTGCCGTCTACTTTAAGATTTAGGTTGTATTTTGCTATTTCGCAGCCGGCTTTCCCAACATCTATCTTCAATGCATAATCTGCATTAGCCGGTGTTTTTTTGTCTCCAGTCATCCCTGCGATATACATGTCTTTTTGAATGAACTCTGGGACGACTGTAAAAACAGTTATATTTGCGTTGGCAAGTATCTGGGCCATATCTATCGCATCTCTCCCATGGTTGCTATTGCCGTCACTTAATAACACAATGAGACTTTTTTCTTTGCTCTCCCTTAAGGTTTCCTGGTATAATGCGTTACCTACTTCTGTTCTATTTCCTTTAGAGAAATATCTCAGTTCAACTGATCCGGGGTTACCTGTCAGGTTTCCAACCGCAGAAGATACTTCTTCACTGATTTTTTCTGCTAAGTTTTTATCTACATCAGTCATTGACATGCTTCCTGATTGGTCGGAGAGTATGATTATTGAGGTGGTGTCGGTGATTTCCGTGGTTCGGTTGGCAATGAACGGTGAAGTCAAAGATAGGACTATTAATGAAGTGATGAGAAATCGTGTGAAGAGAAAAACCCATTTTTTTCTGTTCATGCCCTCCTTTTTAAGTAGATAATAGAAGACTAACACTGCAGGGATTATTAAAAGCAGCAGATAAGCCTGCTCTATACCATAATCTCCTAAGGTGAGTTCTGTGCCTTCAAGAATGAGTTCCATACTAATTCATACCGATTCTGTTTTACCCCCTCTTTACTCTATTGGAATTTCCAAGATAAATACATTATAAGTACATTAAAGGATGGAACAATTTTGGTATAATTATCTGATCGAATAATGCAACGATTTTTAATATAACTTATTTATTATACATTATCACTATTTATCTAATTTATAAAGAATAATGTTCAAAAGATATATGTATATTTTTATATCCTCTCTGAAGTTTAACCACTTAAGAGGGGGAAGCAGGGGTGATTGGCTGATGTTTTACCTCAATGAAACAAATTAGTAACAGCAAACAGGACCTGTTTCTAAATTCCTTGCGCCCTCTACGGAATTTAGGTCCCAATTGCCCCTGCTTATACTACATTAAAAAAAGGATACTGCAATTAGTCAGTTTAAAGCTTGAAATAATCCTCTGCCCCGTGCGCCCAATCTCATTATACTGTGATAATCAGAGGGGCAGCGTAATGCTTTAAATTGCTGAATGCATCGGATCTACTACAACAATTCTAACTTTTTAGGGCCGGGACCGGGATTTGAACCCGAGTCGCAGGTTATCTGAGAACTTAATCTTATGCTGTGTTTGTTAAATTCTCCACAGACCCACAGGATAACCATGCTACCCCATCCCAGCCATAGAAAACACATAAACTAATTCGGAGTCCATGCATAAATATGTTCCAAAGTCCCTTGACTGTATGCCCTTATATCTTATTAGTATAAATATGCATAATAACTATATTTAGAGAGTGAATGAATTAAGGAAGGATTATCTCCTCAATCGTTGGGTGATAATCGCAAAAAATCGCAGAATGCGGCCCACAGACTTCTTACATGAATCAGTTGAAGAGAAATCAGGAGTCTGCTATTTTTGCCCTGGAAACGAGGATATGACTCCACCTGAGTTGGACCGAATTAGTGAAGGGGAAAAATGGATTATACGATGTTTTCCGAATAAGTTTCCTGCAACAACTCTTGAATGCGGTGAAGTCAAAACAGGCCCAGAGACTGATTTATTCACAAAAATATCTGCCTACGGCAAACACGAAGTAATAACTGAAACCCCCCGCCACGGCGAATATTTTCATGAGCTTTCTGTTGAGCATCTTGTAAGTGTTTTTGATTTGTATTCCTCCCGGATCAAAGAGATGCGAAAGGATGAAAGAATAAAATATGTGACGGTATTCAAAAATCAAGGCAAAGAAGCTGGAGCATCTATTGATCACTCACACACGCAACTTATTGCATTATCTATTGTTCCACCCTTGGTTAATGCCGAGGCGAAGGCATCAAATAGATATTTAAAGGAAAAAGGCAGCTGCCCCTTTTGTGATATCTGGAGATGTGAGAAAAAAAGTGGGAGGCTAATATTTGAGGATGAATATACGATATCTTTTACACCGTTTGCTTCAAGGTTTCCTTTTGAGGTGTGGATTATGCCAAAAAGGCATGTAAGGTCTTTAAGTGAGCTGAAATATGAAGAAAAACAGTCATTTGCAGATATGTTAAAGAGGATACTAAGCAGGCTTTATACTGGCTTAAATAATCCTCCGTACAATTTCTGGTTTCACCAATCACCCGATGACTGCAACTTACATTTCCACTTGGAACTGGCACCAAGGCTTGCAAAGTTTGCAGGTCTGGAACTAGGTTCTGAAATAGTTATTAACACAGTTTCACCCGAGTTTGCAGCCCGACACTACCAAGAAGGATAATTACTGGATTTCACATACTTTATAACCTCCAAAATCAATAATTCATTTGATATATTTCTCATGATAAAATGTTAAGGAAAACCGTATTTCTGGGCATTCTCTTAATTTTATTTGTTGGTCTTATTGATGTTCAGGCGCAAGCTAGTATTGCTGATTGGCAATATGATCGTGCACTAGAATCATATGAGGCAGGAAACTGTAATAATGCAAGCAGCCATATTACGGTAGCATTTGACAGATACACTGCACTCAACGATGTTGTGGGTATATCTAAATCAAATGAACTCATAAAGAAGATCAATGACTGCATAGTGGCTTTGGGTGACTCCTACTATGTTCAGGCGCTTGATTACTTTGTTAAAGGAGAAACACATATGGGCTCAGGGAATTATGTGGATGCACGATCGCAGTTTGATTTTTCTATACTCTATCTTCAACACTCGAATTTGTCCTACCAGCACATGCTTCCAATAGATCGGGGAAGGATAGATAAGATAAATTCAAAATACTCGCAGGTTAACGGGAAGATAATTGAAACGGAGCTAAGGCGGGCAGATGTCCTCTATGCCAAATCCCTGGAATTTATTGATAAAGAGGACTACCTAAATGCGTTATTGTATGTTGATGACGCATCTGAAATATGTGTGAAATATGATTATGAGTCATGCATAGAAAATTGTTGGATTCTTCGTAAAAACATCCTTGAAAATATAGCAGATATGAAAGAACGTGCTAAATACCTTTATGAAAAAGGTATTGAAGCATACACTACTGCAAACTGCACCAATAATGGTTTTTTCGATGCATTAACACAATTTACTAGGGCTAAAGATTCATACTTGTTGATAAATGATGCTGCCGGCACAAGGAACTGTGAATTCATTATAGATCAGACCAACGCCGCTATACTAAACTGCAAAGATAGTATGGTAAACGAATTAGATAAGTTAATACATGATGTAAGTACATCCCTTGTTTTAGTCACGGACTGCTCTGAATATGAAGGCATCCGCGAGCGAGTAATATTTTCAAGAGATATGGCTCAGGAGTTATATGATCAGTTTAAGCTTGGCGTTTTTAAGGGGAAAATAGGGGAGTGTGATAATCTGCTTACAAAGATAGCAAGCGAAGAAGCTGAGTGCCTTGGATTACAAAATGCAGATGAAATATATAATAATGCATATAACCTATTCACTGAGGCTGATTATGAGGGTTCAATTGTTCTTGTGATGCAGGCAAAAGATATATTTGAGAAAATGGGTGACTGGGGCGGGGTTACTAAATCAGAGCGCCTTATAGATATTCTCAATGAAATGATAGGGGTAGTAAATGAATCAGATACCTTATATAATGAAGCAATAAAGTACTATAAAGTCGCTGATTATGGTAATGCACTGAGCTATGTAGAAAGAGCAAAAGCTAAGTATGAGAACATAAGCCGCATAGAGGAGGTTGTTCTTTGTAATTCAACAATAAAAGATATTATTAAGGGGAATAAAACAAAAAATAAGGCAGATGGATATTATGAGGAAGCCCTCAAATATATCACATTCAGGGAATATGGAACCGCGATCGAAAGTGTGGAAACGGCAAAAGATTTATATAAAACAATAAACTATGTTGAGGGTTTAGAGAAAGCAGATAAGCTCCTAACTGAGATACCTCCACCTAAATATGATCAACCGATAATCCCTGCACTTGTTATATTTTCTGTATTATTCATCATTTTTTTATGGAGTCGGACAAAGGTTGAAAAAGTCAGAGCAGAGAAAAAATCAGAAAATGAACAAAAGAGAATGATTGAAGAAAAGAAGGAAGCTGACGTTGAAGCTGAGCGAAAGAGAAGAGAGTCTGAAAAAGAAAAAATGATGATGGAAAGAAAAAAACTCAGAGACTTATTGAAGCAGGAACGTGAAAAAGAGACAATTAAGGCCGGATCAGAGCAAGATAAATCGCAGAGTATAAAAATAAAAGAGAGTATACATGAAAAACAGAGTATAAAAATAAAAGAGAGTATACATGAAAAAATATCTTCTGATAAGTTGCGTACGGAAGTAAGAGATAAGGGATCTTCAAATGATGATAGATTGGTTGAGGCAGATACTAGATTTATTGAAGGTAGTGGTAAGCCTGTGGATGGGGCGTCATTTGATGACTTGATTATACAGGAAAGTGAATCAATAAAAAAAGAAAAAAAGGGAATATCTGGTCGGATTGAATGGGAAAGTGATAAATTAGGTGATATCATAGAGAAAGGTAAGACGCTTGTGAGTAGAGAAAAGAAAGGAGTTATAGCTGATAGAGATGAGCTTAGAGAGATAATTGAGGGAGATGAAGATGTAGTGAGTGTGGGTGGGGAAGAACTGGATTTACCTAAGTCCGAATCTATCGAACAGACTGAAATTGCTGAAATGATAAAACGAGAGCGAGAATCCCTAAAAAAAAGGGATACTAAAGATGATGAGTCTGTTTCCGACTCATAAATCAACAACAAAAAATATGCTTTCTGATTCAACAAAAGTTACTATTTATCTGCAATGGAAAATGAGATAAAAAAAACGGAGCATAAGAACAGGTATTTTACTTTAGCTAGATACTATCACAAACTTCAGGATTTTAACAAAGCCGTTGAGAACTATGCAAAGGCTCTAGAGATTGAGCCGTCTAATGCAGACATATACTTCAATCGCGGGCTTGCATATATTGCAAAAGGAGAACATACTAAGGCAATAAATGATATCAATAAAGCCATTGAGGTTGGAGGCGACTTTCCTGAGGCGCACCATGCACTTGGAAACATATATGATAAACAACAGAATTTCACAAAAGCTAGAGATGAATATAATAATGCAATCGAGTTAAGTCCCAAGAAAACAGGTAATGTGGGGGATGAATTTATTGAAAAACAGACTTCTGATAAAAAATTTGATTTTCTTAATGAAGTAGATATTGATTTCTCTGACGTAGCAGGTTTAGATAAGATAAAAGAGATGATAAATGAAGCCATCGTTTATCCTCTGAAAAATCCTAAACTTGCGGGAAAATATGGTAAGATTGCGGGGGGTGGGGTGATATTCTATGGTCCACCTGGGTGCGGAAAAACATATATAGGGAAGGCGACTGCAGGTGAATGTGATGCTGCATTCATGAGTGTGAAGATAAGTGATGTAATGGATATGTATGTGGGTAATACAGAAAAAAACATACATAATCTATTTGAAACCGCAAGAGATAATACTCCTTCGATACTCTTCTTTGATGAACTAGATGGGATAGGTGGTAGACGGGATGCTGCACAGCAGAGTTTTGAGAAGAGGGCAATAAATCAGTTTCTTATAGAAATGGATGGTGTTGAAAGCTCAAATGAGGGTGTTCTCATCTTAGGTTCAACGAATGCTCCCTGGTATTTGGATCCTGCTTTAAGGCGGGCGGGAAGATTCAGTAAATCTATTTATTTCCCTGAACCTGATAAAAAAACCCGTAAGAATGTATTTAAGGTTATGTTACGGGGCAAGCCAGTTGATGCGGGTGTAAACCTTGGGCGGCTTGCGAGGTTAACTTGCGGCTATTCTATAGCAGACATCAAGGAGGTATGTAATGAGGCTGCTGCGATACCTTGGAAGGAGGCTTTGAAGATGGGTCGTGAGAGAAAAATCAAGACATCTGATTTCCTGAAGGCAACCCGTATCGTAAAATCATCTCTTCCTGCATGGTATGTTTCTGTGAGAAAATTCTTAATAATTGAAGAAGATGCAGAAATAGGGAGTCAACAAGAGGGGGTTATTGTTGTTAAACACAAAAAAGCACAAGAGGAGCTCATCGATGAAGAGGAAAGAAAATTATTCAGCGAGCTTATCCAATGTGTTTCAAAACAAAACAGTGCAAGATATAAAACATATAGAAAAAGTAAAATAGCGTTTGCTAGATATATATTTTAGGTGAATAGAGTATGCATCAAAAGATAATGGATATCTCAAAGAGGCGTGGATTTATGTATCCCTCCTTTGAGATATATGGTGGAGTCAGTGGATTCTATGATTATGGGCCATTAGGTTCAAGGATAAAGAAGAATATAGAAGATTTGATAAGAAAATACTATTTGGTAGATGAGCAGTGTTTTGAGGTTGAGTGCCCTATACTCTCACCTGAAGCAGTGTGGGTTGCATCAGGCCATGTTAAAAGCTTCACTGACTTGATGACGAAATGCCTGAAATGCGGTGAACCCTATAGGGCAGACCACTTAGCCGAGAAATGCATAGAAAGATCATGTGAGGGCTTAACTGTCTGCGAGCTAGACGATATAGTTAAAGAATATGATATAAGATGCCCTAAGTGTAATGGAAAACTGGATAAGATATATAACTACAATCTAATGTTTCAGACATTTGTAGGTCCGGGAAAGAATAAAGAGATTGCATACTTGCGACCGGAGACTGCGCAGACAACATATCTTGCATTCAGGAGGCTTTGGGAGTTTAGCCGGAAAAAGCTTCCATTTGGTGTCCTGCAAATCGGTAAATCATTCAGAAATGAGATATCTCCCCGTCAAGGTATGTTGCGTCTCAGAGAATTTAATCAGGCAGAGATACAATTTTTCATCGATCCAGATGAAAAAGATAATATGGATTTTGGAAAGGTTTCAGAGATAAATGCCCGTCTTATAACTAAAGAGGGAGAAGAATGTACTATGTCACTTAGTGAGGCTGTTGAAAGTGGTGTAATCCATTTACAGATTATTGCGTATTTCTTGGGTAAATCCCTTAAACTCTTTGAGGATATGGGTATAAACCCTGATGCTTTGAGGTTGAGGCAGCATAAAGATGAGGAAAGGGCATTTTATTCAACTGATACCTGGGATATAGAATACATAAGTGAGGTATTCGGAAACATTGAAATAGTAGGGATATCTGATAGAACTGATTATGATCTCAAAGCCCATATGGGTCTCTCTAAACAAGATATGAATGTAAACTTCAATGGCAGAAAGTTTGTTCCGCATGTAATCGAGATTGCGTATGGCATAGATAGACCTTTTTATTGCGTAATTGAATCTAGTTACTGTGAGGTGGATAATCGAATATTTTTTGCTTTCCCTAAAGACATTGCACCGTATAAGGTGTGTGTTTTTCCGTTGGTTCGGAAGGATAATGTCTTGGAAAAGGCGCAGGAGGTCTTTGATCTGTTGAAGAAGGAAGCTATTTATTCATTCTATGACTATTCAGGTAGCATAGGTAAAAGATATGCTCGTGCGGATGAGATAGGTGTGCCTATGTGTGTTACAATAGACTATCAGACTCTAGAAGATGGTACAGTAACAGTAAGGGATAGGGATACAAAAGAACAAGAGAGGGTGGAAATAAATAAACTCCATGCATTTATTACAAAGTCGGCAGAATAATACTGACTTTTTAGGGTGGGGTTGTTGATTTTATGCTGATGAATATTTCGTCATATATTTTATCTTGCTTCAAGCATATCTTCTGATCATTTGACAGATGTAGGAGTGACATGAATGTAGGGATTATTTCATTTCTTTCAGGGGTCATCTCAGAGAACAATACCTCGTCTTCTTTTTTCTTAGATAATATGCTTGCTACTCTCATATATGTTTCCTCGATAAGTTTTTTTATATCTTTTGAGAGGATGACTTCGATGACGCGTTTTACGCTGCCTTCTTTTTTTAATCTGAGTTTTATTTTTTTATCATTAAGAACCTCTTGGATTGCGGCAATAAGTTCAGTTGCTGAAACACGTCTCTTAGTAACGCGAATAGGTTTAACCTTGATAGGGACGCCGTCTGCATCCTCTAGGATGTTGTTGTCTTCTATGTATCCGCCGCCTGCTTCGGAGAATGCTTCTACATTGAATTCATTGAACATAAAGCCTTCCTCTTCCCGGGCGAACTCTAAGGGATTCAGATCAATGGAAGCCATTAGGTCTGCTTTCATTCTAAGCAGAACGGAGCTTACAAGGATTACATTAGCGGGGATCTTAAAATCCATCTCCTCCATTTTCTCAACCCTATCAGAGTAGCGAGTTGCAAGCTCTGAAAGGTTAACATCCCATGGATCCATGAAGCTTATGATCTCATATAAGATATCTCTCCAAAAGGAGTTCTCTATCATATTGTCAATATCCATTTTTTACAGTATTTATAAACCGTGTAGATTCAGGTTAAAATACCTTTCGGTTTTTATTTAATCGGGTTTGAGTGAATATATTTAAGTATATACATATAAATACATATTATGTCAAGAAAGGTTGAGGCTGTTTCAGGTGGAAGGATAGAGATCTTTGATGAAGTCGAGGAAATTTATGAGCGTAGGATTACCCCTTATGGGAATGGTGCGAAGGTTGATTCATTGAAGAAGTACATTGGGAAGAGGGCATTCGTAATCATACTAAAAAATTGAGGTAGGTTTAAAGAAGATGGCATGGAATGTATGTCTTTTATTATTATTCTTATTCTCTTATTCTTATTGTTCTAAGAATCTAAGGAGGTTAGAATATGTCGTTGTTTAATATTATCCCTGTTTTAGCCGGGAAGCGGGAAAAGGAAACTGTTCAGCTTATGAAGGAGCACGCTAACATAACCTATACTGTCGTGTTCGAGTTTAAAAATGCATTCTCTGCTTTTAAGACTAACGACTATGAGGCTATGGAGAAGAAAATAGATGAAGTCTGTTGTCTGGAATCTAAGGCAGATGGTGTTAGAAGGAAGATTGAGGAAAATATGTATTCTGGAGCTTTTTTTCCAGGGAGTAGAAGTATAATCCTTAATTTCACAGAAATGGTTGATGAGATTGCAAATTCTGCCCAGGACGCTGCGAGAATGCTCATATTACTCAAAGACCGGAAGGTACCTGATGAGATATTATCTTTGATATGTTCTGCAGTCAATGACGGATTGGATACCATAAATACGCTGAGGGCAAGTATTACTGATCTAGGGGCTGTTGAGGACATAAAATCTGCAATAGAACATATAAGGAAAAAAGAACATGAGTCAGATGAGGCAGCACATGAAGCCTATGTTTTAATATATAAAAATATAAGTGATGCCATTGTTGTAGTACTTATATCTAAGCTTGTGGAGTTTGTGGGGGACATATCTGATAGGGCTGAGGATGCAACCGATGCGTTGTCTCTGATACTGTTGTTGCATAAGATCTAAATATGGATATCGTCTCATTATTAATTATTATAACGGCACTTTTCATAGGATTGAATATAGGTGCAAATAGTGCATCAAATGCGATTGGTGTGGTTGTCGGATCAAATACGATGTCCTTTCGGAAAGCTGCTATTCTAACATCTGTATTCATGCTTTCAGGGGCTCTGCTGCAAGGAGGGGCAGTCATAGATACTGTCGGAAGAGAGCTTGTGCCCACAACGGGGTGTGTAGGGGACGTCAACTGTTCTTCAGGTGAAATAAGTTATATGGTGTATGATAAAAATCTTGTTTTATCTGCTCTTTTATCTGCATTGATTTTTTTGAGTGTTGCAACATTTTTCTCTATTCCGGTTGCAACAAGCCATACTATAATAGGTGCGATTCTAGGTGTCTTAGTTGTTATGGGTTTATCTAATAGGCTTGATGAGTATCTTATCATAAAATTGATTCTATCGTGGGTTCTGACACCTATTGTAGCAGTAGTTTTTGCAATCCTTATCTACAAGTATTTGATGACTCCATTAACCCAAAGGCTGAATCTGTTAACATTCAACAGAGTATTTAGTATATTGCTTATAATAGGCTCCATGTTTTTGTCATATAGTATAGGTGCAAACAACATAGGAAATGTTGTAGGTCCTGTTATTGGTTCTAATACGATGAGTAACCGGATAGTGTTAATTATAATAATCGGCGCTGCTATGGGTTTAGGTGCAAATGCCTTCAGTAGGCGTGTTACAGAAACGGTGGGTAAGAAGATAACAAGTTTAGGTCCGATAATGGCGTTCACTTCGCAGTTTGCAGCAGCATTGGTGATCTATTTTTCCACCTTATTAGGTCTTCCTATATCCTCAACACAAGCAGTTGTTGGCGGAGTAATTGGTGTAGGTTTAACCAAGGGCATACAAACAGTTAACATTAAAACGATAGGTTACATATTTATTGGATGGGTTCTGACACCTATTACTGCGGGAATGTTTTCTATACTGATCTATTGGTTTCTATCCCGGGTCTAAATAATATAAATTCGGGTTTACCTATATTTTAACAAATGGAAAGAAGAACCCTAATTCTGTTTATTGGTTTGATTTTTTGTATTAATATAGTTTGCGCAGATTCCAGTGACTACTTCACCCTAAAATGGGAGTTTTCTCCAGGTGGGGGTGTTGTATTCCTTGAAATAATTGATTTGGAAGGAGATGGAGAAAGCGAAATAATTGTCGGCTCCTCTAAGCAGATGATGGGTGGTGCTGCCGGGTGGATTAACATCCTTGATAAAGATAAGAACTCGGTTGGACAATATTTTCTTCCAGGACATGTCACCGGGATGGTTGTAGCCGACATAGATGGTGATGGAGAGAAAGAAATAATAACCTCTGTTTTTTCAAGACTCCATGTTGTAGATAAAACCGGCAAGAAGAAATGGGATATGACTCCGCGCTATGGATATGATATAACATCCATCTCTGTAGATGACATAGATGGAGACGATAAAAAAGAGATTCTCGTTGGTGCAGGCTCAGGAAGCCTGCATAATTCGCTTTTTGCTATAAGTTCAGGTAGGATTATTTGGTCTATTCCTACTATGGGTGAGGTGCGCACGATTACGTCAGATGATCTTGACGATGATGGAAACAAGGAGATATTGATCGGATGCTATGGTAGATGGGGGTCATATAACACAAATGCGGCCATGCAGGTTTTCAATAATAGTGGAGCGAAGCGATTCACTTACGCAACCCGGAGAGGTGTTGCATCAATCCATGTTGCAGACATTGATTCTGATGGAAACAAGGAGATCCTTGTAGGCTCATATAACGAATTCTATGTATTAGATAAGGATGGCACAGAGTTATGGCAGTATTCAACAGGTGGACTTATACGGGATATAGCTGTTGATGATATTGATGAGGATTCAAAAAAAGAGATAATTCTTGGCTCAAATGATGTCTATGTGTTGGATTCCCAGGGAGGTTTGGAATGGAAGAACTCGGCAGGTCCAGAGGTATATGAATTGGAGCTTATGGATTTAAATAAAAACGGGGTTAATGAGATCATAGCAGCATCCTCTGATGGGGGGTATGTGATTAAAAAAGGGGGAGAGACCTTGTGGGAATATGAAGGCAATACGATAAGAGCTATTGCTACAGGAGACCTTGAATCCGACGGCTACATCGAGCTTGCAATGGGTTCAGGGAGTAAAACAGTAACTTTATTTCAGTCTGAGACATACGCAAAAGAACAAGAAGCCTACACCAACTATAAGCTTGCAGAATCAAGTTACAATAAAGGAGATTATAGTGATGCAATGGACTATGTCCAAAAGGCAGAGGACCTTTACTCTCAATTAGAGAATTCTGCAGGTGTTATGAATGCTCAGACACTAATTTCAAGGATCGAAGGCGATGCAAAACGAATTAGAGACGAAGAAACCCTAGCCGATGACTACTATGATAAATCCGCAAACGCTTATTTGTCAGGGGATTATATAAATGCAAGCAAATACGCTCAGAAGGCAAAATATAAGTACACTTACCTAAAAAATTCTGTCGCAGCAGAGAAATGTGATGAACTGATAGAAAACTCTCTCCAATATATGCGTCTTGAAGCTGATAGTTTACTGGGAAATGCAACCAGATTATTTGATAAAGAAGATTATATTGCAGCCCTAAACCCTGCTTTAAAGTCAAGAGGATACTATGCGTTCAGGGAGGATGCAGAAAACACAGTTAAATTAGAGGAATTTCTTGCAAAAACATATTGTAAGTTAGCGGAGGTGCAAAGTACCGTAGGTGATTTTGAAAATGCTAGTATATTCATCCAGAAATCTTTTTACTTATACACATGCCTTAATGATAGGCCTCCGCTGGGTTGTGATCCAGTGAATGCCCGGATAACTGATATAGCTGCTTTTGCACAAGAGGCGGCCGAAACCGGATACGGGAATAGCTCATATGCAGCAGAGTTGCTTATAGTTGAGTCGCTAATAGATAGAATCAAAAAAGAGGATACAGGTAACCTATTAGATAGGATTACTAAGGCAATTGAGTCAAATACCCACTACATTCTGTTCACAATTCTTGTATTGATTGTGTTCGCTCTTATAGCTGGCTCCATCTATTTTCTCAGAAGGCGTCAGGGTGAATGCAGTGAATCAAAAAGTGGTCTGACGGCTTTAGAACCGTCAGGTAAACCAGATACCTTGAAAAAGAAAACAAAGTCCCGGGCCGAAGCCAAAGAACCTACTAAGATTAGATTATCCAAGATAAGGAAAGACAAATTGAGAGGTCATGGATTGCTCATCAAGGAGACGATGAATGAAACTTCCTGGGAAGATGAATTATGAGTCATTTTAAGGTGTTTGATATAATATGTATGATCTGATCATTGTAGGGGGTGGACCTTCTGGATCAGCAGCAGGTAGACTCGCAGGGAAGTTGGGTTTAGAAACTCTTTTAATCGAAAAAGAAATATTCCCTAGGTATAAGCCCTGCGGGGGTGCTTTTTCTGAGCAAGCAGTCTCTTATCTTGACTTTGATGTTTCTCAATCAGTCTATGAAAGAGATGTGTTTGGGGCAAGAGTGCATTTTAGAGGGCAGGTCATTGAAAAACACAAAGAATATCGAATAGCAACTACTGTCACTAGGAGTGTTTTGGATAATTACTTACTCAAAAAAGCTAAAGAAACCGGAATTGAAATAAAGACAGGGGAAACCGTTATTGATTATAAAGAGAATGAGGGTTATGTTGATGTTTACACTAGGGATAACTTGTATAAAGCAAAATTTGTTATTGTAGCAGAGGGCTCATCGGGGAGATTAAAAAATAAAATAAGAGAAAGGGATAAGAAGGATGAATATAGTATCTGCATAGTTACTGAAATCGAAGAGAACAATGAAACAATAGACGAGTATATCTATAATGCTATTGACCTTCACCTTAACGTGGCTAATATGGGTTATGGTTGGATTTTTCCGCATGAAAAATATTATTCTGTAGGAATAGGTGGATTAGCAAAGGATTTGTCTAATCCTAAAAACACAATGATGGATTTTTTACACACTAATGGCTTTAATGGTGAATATACGTTGAGAGGTGGTCTAATCCCTGTTGGAGGAATAAAGCGGAATATCACTAGTTCAAGGGTTGTTTTAAGTGGTGATGCTGCAGGATTTGTAGATACATTTTCTGGAGAAGGTATTGCATATGCAATAAGATCAGGACAGATAGCAGTAGAAATAATATCCCGTATCCTATTAAGTAAGAATAAGCTAAGTTCATTAAAAGATTATGGATCAAATTGTGAACGAGAATTTGCAGATAATCTAAAATATTCGCTAATGCTCGCAAGAATGACTCATCGTTTCCCTGAAATCTTTTTTAAGATTTTTACTAACAATTCTGATGTTATTGATAAATACCTTGAGGTTCTCGCTTTAAGAAGAACATATAAAGATTACATTAGATGGTTACTTCTAAGTACTCCGAAGCATCTTTTTTTCAAATAATAGAAGGATATATTAATCATTATTCAGTTTAATAGTTTCTGCCCTCGATTTTTCTTTCTATCAGGCTTAAAAAAGAGGAATTATATTTTATTAACTGATTTAGCCTCCTTTGGCTTTCTAATTGGATTATGTGCTTTTTTTTCATGTAACTGAATTCAGTTTTGTTGAGCATGTAATCCATGAGGAAATCAGAAATCTTTTCGCCGCATAGTATCTGAGGCAAGATTACATAATCAGCCCCTTTATTATAGAGTGTAAGTGCATCATTTACGTTTCTTGCGGTAGCAATTATTATGCTATCCGGGTTTCGTTTCCGGGTTTCCTCTATTAGTAACAGATTTTCGTTGATTCGGGGTATTGTTGATACCACTACATCAGCATATTGTAGGTCAACTCGCTCTAGTATCTCTATATCACCCACATCACCGTAGATAGAAGGTATCTTTTGAGTCATCAATAATTTGATGATCTCCGGATTCAGATCAACAACCACAAATTTTTTTTTCATGGCTTGAAGTGTTTTTATGATAACTGATCCCATCCGGTCGCATCCGAAGACTATTACATGGCGTTTTGTGTTACGTGGAATATCTTCAAGAGCCGTGCTTCGCGAAAACCTATTAAATATCCTTAGATGGGGGAGCATCCAATTGTATATGCTTTCACTGTGGAGTATATAATAAGAGCTTACTGTACCAGTTACCAGCGTTATCCAGGTTACAAGATGGAATATTTCGGGACTAATGTGTTCAAAGGATACACCCTGTGTTGTAATAATAAGGGAAAATTCAGATATCTGTGCAAGAGCAAGTCCGGTCAGTAGTGATGTTCTGTTTCCATATCCGAAGTGTCTGCAGATCAACATCATAATTATAGGAGTTCCGATTAAGACGAACACTGAAAAAAGGATCATAGTCTTTATCAATGGAATATATAGTGGGACCTGCATGCCAAGTGATGCAAAGAAGATTGTAACAAAGAAGTCCTTTAATGATCTGATTCTTCCAACAATCTCCAGATTCTGTGGAAAAGCTGCAAGACTCACTCCTGCGAGAAATGATCCAATGCATATAGCAGAACCTGCAAAACCCAGGAACTCTGTGAACACTATATGCGAGAACGCAGCAAAAACAAAGCACCAGGCAAGAGCTGTTAGAAACAGTAATTCAACAGATCTTGCAGCAAACCATACGATGGGTGGCAGAACATATTTGCCCATAACTATGGCAACTACAACAAGGCTGAGGGCTGTAACTATTGCAGTTATGATAGAAACAAATGAAATAGATTCGATAGTAGTCAAGATAGCAAGCGCCATGATCGTAACCAAATCTTGTATGAGGAGTGTCCCTAAAACAATTTTTCCATGTAATGTGTCAAGCTCTCCTTTATCTGACAGCAATTTTATCACAATTAGTGTGCTACTGATGGTTAAGGCAAGTCCGATATAAAATGATTCAATCTGTGTGAATCCTAGTGATATAGCAAGCAAAAAACCTAGTGTAAAAGTTATCACTATCTGTCCCAGACCGCATCCTACCGAGACCTTACCTACATCTTTAAGCCGGCCTATATTGAGTTCTAATCCAACCATAAACAACAGGAAGGCTATACCTAATTCAGCAAGGATTTGTATTATGCTCTGTTCTGTGATAAGTTTTAGGCCGAATGGACCTATTACAATACCTGCTACAACGTAGGCTAGAATCAGAGGCTGCTTAAAAAACTTAGCTAAGAATGCAAACATGGCTGAAACAAGTATGATAAGTCCAATATCCCATAAAAGCACCATGCTTTCAATTCCATCCATTACAAACACGCAAAAGATATATATGATATCGTCCTATTTTGCGTTTGCACCTCTTTTTTTTTTGTTTTTCTTAAAAGCATTTTAAGTGTGTATCAATATAATTTAATCAATCACCTTTATGTATGTATCGATATTTAATAACAAATGAGAAAATATATTAAGGTAATGGTGTGTTAAAAATGAAGGCTAAAATCGAAAATATTGTATCATCAATAGTTCTTGGACAGGATATTGACTTAGCTCACTTTGCAAGTTCAGTGGAAGGTATAGAAAACCCTAAAAGATTCCCTGGAGTCATCTTCAGGATAACTCAGCCCAAGCTTGCAATGCTCATATTCCGTACAGGTAAGGTTATTTGTAGCGGAGCGAGGTCAAGAGGAGATATAGACGCTGCAGTGCAGAAGCTTTTGAAAAAATTCAGGGAAGCAGACATTATTATCAAAGCCGAGCCAACGATTGAAATACAGAATATTGTAGCCTCATCTAACCTTCATTTTAAGGTTAACCTTGATATCCTCGCAATGGAATGCGACAACACAGAATATGAGCCTGAACAGTTCCCTGGACTTATATTCAGGCTAAAAGAGCCTAAAACAGTTATGTTAGTCTTCAGGTCAGGAAAGATTATTGTAACCGGTGCCAAGACGCCAAGAGCTGCGACCATGGCAGCGGAAACAACCCGGAGCCTCATAAAAAAGACATCTGCAGTAATTGAAGCTGAGCCCTGAATTT
>JAUWTD010000068.1 GCA_030609775.1 Candidatus Altarchaeota archaeon | reverse complement strand
TTTTCGGTTTCTCCAACGAAATCGAGGTTGGTTACTTTTCCGCCATAGTATCTTTCGACTGTGGAAGTATACTCCTCTAGAAGCGTGTAGTCTTTTTGAGCCCATAAGGCGTTTGCGGTGGATAATCTGTATTCTTTGTCTTCTCTATTTATTTCGTTGTATATTCTGGCAAAATTCGGTTTTCTCACATCTTCTGGTGGGAAATGGAATACGGTTTGTATTTCTTGGGCGGTTTGGCTTCTTGCGCCTTCGTAGGTCATTGCTAAGGCGGTTGAAATACTGTAGGGTGAAAAGAATATGTTTCCTTCATTTGTTTTGAGTTCGGAGTATAGGCTGAATGCGAATTGGTTGTTGGCATCTACAACTGCTGCGACTCCTTGAGTTGTTGCATTGGCGTCGTCTACGGGTTTGTCGTCTATGTCGGTGCATCCGGATAAAAGAAGGGTTAAAACAATTATAACTGATAGAACCGTTGTTGTGGTGTTTTTCTTGTTCATGTTACATAAAATATTCCCCTACATTCTTAAATAGGTTATCATTTCCCCCCCCTTTTTTTATGGGGGATGTGGGAAACAATATCCGTTGACACATGTTTGCCAGGGGCATCTTTTCAGGCGGCAGTCTTCGTCGCTTTTGCATTCGGTGCGTATGTAAACCGGGTTTTCGCCGCATGTGCAGTTATCTACGCAGTAACCTTTTTTGAGTATGTCATTGTATCCGTAACAGGGTGTGCTTCCATTGCAGGGTTTCTGGTTGGTGCATCCGCAAGATCTGCATTTTTGTATTTCATTTCCTTCACTGCATGGCTTTAATCCCATATCGCATACTTCGACCTCGGGCAGGTCTATACAGTAGTTATAGCATCTTACCTGGTATAGTCCGCCGCATTCTATGCATTTATCTGTTGAGAGGTCGCAGGTTAGCCGTTGTCCTCCGTCATTATTGCATGTTTTGGTTTTGCTATTTTTTATGTTGCAGTAGCAACACGTCTGGTTTAAGTCGCCGCATTCTTCTCTATCTTGGAGGGTTTCATTTATCTTATCTACACATCCCGCGTTTAAAACCATTACTACAATTAATGCAGATAACACAAATAGTCTCCTCTCCATGTTTAATCCTTTAATTCAGGGTTAAAATAATCAATCATAATCCGAAATCCTTTAAATTAGGCACTATGCTTGATTCCAGCTGATTTCTGGATTACATGGTTTTTTCATGGTTTAAGCAGCCTGCCCCGAACTCTATGGGGGTTGTTTTCCATTTAGGAAATCGGAACACCCTCAACTGAGGATGGTTCCCTGATGTAACTATGGGATTCTAAAGGAGATTCACGGTCTACTCAAAGAATTTGGGCCACAGTATAGTTTAACAAAAAAAATTTATGTGGTTTTCAGGGCCGTTTAGGCTGTGGAGTTGAGTGCTTCAAAGGCTATTTCTCCTGTTGGGGCTATGATGAAATCGTAGCCGTGGAGCCACCAGAATACGAAGATTATTGCAACCAATATCAGAGCCACTGCCACTACTGCTCCGATTCCTATTTTTTTGGAATGTTTTGAGAGGGTGCTTTCCTCATCTTCTTTATTACCCCAGCTAGAATCCATTCTAATTAATTATTTATGTTTTTAATATAAAAAACAGTTTTTTTATTATTTTATCTGAATACGCCTTTTACGTTGTCTCTTATTTTGTTGAATATTTTTCCATTCTCTGAGAGTTTTTCGGTTTTTGCAAGCTCTTCAAATAATTCCTTTTGTTGTCTGGTTAGTTTTTTAGGTGTTGTGGTTTTTACTTTTACGTAGTGGTCGCCTCGACCCGAGCCTCGGAGTTTGGGCATGCCTTCTCCTCTCATCCGGAAGTTTGTTCCGGTCTGGGTTCCGGGCGGGATCTTTAGTTTCATCTTAGATTTTATTGTCGGGACCTCGACTTCGGCGCCGAGAGCGGCCTGAGCGAATGTTAAAGGTATTTCGCAGTGTATGTCGTCTCCGCGTCTTCTGAAGAACTCATGGGGACTTATGTGTGTGATAATGTAGAGGTCGCCTGAGGGTCCGTTTCTTGATCCTGCATCACCCTCTCCTATGATTCTTAGCCTTGAGCCGGTGTCTACTCCGGCAGGTATCTTTATCGATATTTTCCTCATGCGTTTAACCCTGCCCACTCCCTTGCATTCATCGCAGGGTTTACCTATTATCTTGCCTTTACCGTTGCATCTGCTGCATGTAGCGACGCTGAGAAACTTCCCGAAAGGGGTGTGTTTCTCTCTTTTTTCTTGGCCTGTTCCATTACATATTGGACAAGCCTTCACCTCTGAATCTGATTTTGCGCCAAGGCCCCTGCATACTGGACAAGTCTCTGTCCGGGGTATGTTGATTTCGGTGTTTATGGTTTTTGATGCATCCTCCAGGCTTATCTCTATGTCATATCTGAGGTCGTTGCCTCTGACTGGACCTCTCCTGGGTTGTTCCCGGAATCCTTTGAAGAATACGTTGAATATGTCTCTTCCAAAGAAGTCTCGGTCAAAGAGGTCTTCTACGTCTGAGAAATGCGTGAAATCTGACCACTTGAATCCATTCTGACCGAACATATTCTCTGCTCCCGCGTGGCCGACTCGGTCATAGTTTGCTCTTTTATCCTGGTCGATGAGAACCTCGTAGGCCTCGGAAATTTCTTTGAATTTTTCTTCGGCGCCACTGTCTTTATTCACGTCGGGGTGATGTTTTTTCGCAAGCCTGCGGTATGCGCTCTTTACCTCTTTTTCGTTGGCGTCTTTTTTGACTCCGAGGGTTTCATAATAGTCTTTTTTGGTCATATGTTTTCACGTTAAAAATAGATTATTTATTCTTGTTTTGGATGTGTATAACTTATTTCTCAAACACCACGATACTTTCTCTTACTGGGCGTGGTTTTCTGATTCCGTGGACATCACACCATCTGACGTTGGCGACGAGTATTTCTTTTGTGGTGAACCCTATTTCTTCTCCAAGCTCTGCTAGGATAAGGTCGGTGTCGACTATGGTTTCCGGGAGGCATACGTTCCCTACGACGAATGCGGCTTTTCCTTTTTCCTTTAATGCTTCATAAATAGATGATAAACTAGCGTACATGTCTTCAAAGTATCCTTCAATGACCTGGGCTTTTTTGTTGAACTGGGCATCTGAGATGTTTTCCATGATTTTTCTCATTTTTTCGGATTTGTATGTGACGTCTCTACCCTGCTTTGCGCCGGCATGTGATCTAAGAGATTTTTTTCTTAGTTCTTCCATATCCCTAGATGAATCAACAAGTAAACCTAATTCAAGGGCATACACCTTGGTGTAGTCAACCCAGTTTAGATAGGGTGGAGACGTAATGCATGTGTCTATTGTTTCTGGTTCCAGCTTAAGTGTGCATGCGTCGCCAAGCCGTGCCTCGGCAAACCCTCCTGTGGGCAGGGGTTCGCTTTTCTTTAGATCTCGGTTCATTCTCTTCAGCTTGTTTTTGAAAAGATGTCTTACAGGCGGAAGATTCTTTTTTTTCATAATCTTTAAGACGCCTCCGTCTTTTTTCACATTGCTTGCCTGTAACGTGATGCTGATTAATGCAAGCATCAGAAAATTCCTTATTTTTTCATCCTCTACTTCCATAATATTTTCCTTAAAGAAGAGCAGGTCTTTTCGCGCATACTTAGAAAACGCCCTCTTTACGTCGATGAAACCCAGGTCAGGCCACTTTAACCGGGTTTCTGTGAATTTCTTTTTCGTTATTTTCTGGATGTTTTCCTGTAGCAAGTCCATATCATAATCTTGCTGTAGTTTGGTATTAGAAACAAAAACACCAAGCGGCAAAATATCGTATCCTACTGCACTGTATCCATTCTGTCTGCATGCTAGAAGGGTTGTTCCTGTGCCGCAGAATGGGTCAAGGATAGTTGAACCTTTTTTTATATTCAATCTATCCAACAGATTCCATACCAGCTCCCCTGCATAACCTTCCTTGTAGTAGAACCAATTATATACTGGGGTATTTTTGCACCAGGCAAACGTCACAAGATCTTTGTATTCGGGTTTTTGGGTTAACAGATGGGAGAATCTCCCACCTGCAGCAATAGACCGATCAAATAGGTCTTCTCTCATGTTTCTTTTTTTTTTATTCTACCTTGTATTCCGCATCCACTACATCATCCTCTGCGTCTTTCTTTTCTTCGTCTTTTTTCTCTTCGGATGCCTGTGCGCCTTGTTGTGCCGCCTGGGATGCCTGTTGGGCTGCCTGGGCTTGTTTGTATATCTCTTCGCCGATTGTCTGAACTGCTTTACTAAGCTCTTCGGTCTTTGCTTTAATGTCTTCTAGGTCTTTTCCTTCAAGGGATTCTTTGAGTGCTTTTTTTGCAGCATCTATCTGGTCTTTCTGTTCGGTTCCTACCTTGTCGCCGTATTCGCTTAATGTTTTTTCTGTTGCATAGATTAATGAGTCGGCATTATTCCGGATCTCTATCTCATTCTTTCTCTCCTTATCCTCGTCGGCGTGTTTCTCTGCTTCATTAACCATCCGGTCTATATCGTCTTTGGATAATTTGGTTGATGCCGTGATTGTAATCTTTTGTTCTTTCCCGGTTCCAGTATCCTTTGCCGAAACATTAATTATGCCGCTTGCATCGATGTCGAAGGTTACCTCGATCTGGGGTAGGCCTCGTGGCGCAGGGGCAATGCCTGTAAGATTAAACTGCCCTAAAGACGTGTTATCTGAAGTCATCTGTCTTTCGCCTTGGACAACATGTATTGTGACTGCGGTCTGCATGTCTGCTGCGGTTGTGAATATCTGGCTTTTACGTGTCGGGATGGTTGTATTCCTTTCTATCAGCGGTGTTGCAACCCCTCCAAGGGTTTCAATACCCAGCGTTAAAGGCGTGACATCTAATAAAACAATGTCTTTCACTTCCCCTGCAAGGACGCCGCCCTGTATTGCCGCACCCATGGCGACACACTCCATCGGGTCAACGCTTCGCTCTGCCTTCTGCCCTACAATGTCTTTAACGAATTTGCGGACTATCGGCATCCTTGTCGGTCCCCCTACAAGAATTATCTTCTTTATATCCCCGCTCTTCAATTTCGAATCTTTTATCGCCTGCTTCATCGGCTTTTTGCATTTGTCGATTATCGGAGACACAAGTTTTTCAAGGTCGGCTCTCTTTATCTTTTTTGTGAAATGTTTGGGCCCGGCTTGGTCTGCTGTCAGATACGGTAGATTGATCTCTGTTTCTAGGACGGTTGAGAGTTCGATTTTTGCCTTCTCTGCGGCTTCACGGATTCTTTCCGTTGCCATGCTGTCTTTACTTAAATCTATTCCTGACTCCTTTTTGAATTCACCTATAATCCATTTTATGAGGGCGTCATCCATATCTCTTCCACCCAGGTGGGTGTCTCCTGAAGTGGACAAGACCTCAAATACGCCGTCGCCGAACTCCATTACGGTCACATCAAGGGTTCCGGCACCTAAATCAAACACCAAAATATTATGTTCGGCCTCCGCTCTATCCATGCCATATGCCAGGGCGGCAGCAGTCGGCTCATTAATGATTCGGACCACATCCAGGCCTGCGATGGTTCCAGCATCCTTTGTAGCTGTTCTCTGGTTGTCGTCAAAATATGCTGGTACAGTGATCACAACCTTCTTAACCGTTTCTCCAAGGAAGGCTTCTGCATCTGTCTTAATCTTTTGTAGGATGTAGGCTGAAATCTGTTGGGGTGTATATTCTTTTCCATAAACCTTGTATTTGTGGTCGGTGCCTATCTTTCTCTTAGCCGCCTTCACGGTTCCTTCCGGGTTGGAGACCGCTTGTCGTCTAGCCGGTTCTCCGACCAGGTGTTGGCCGTCTTTTGTAAACGCAACAACTGAAGGAAACATTTTTCCTGCATAGGTTGCGCCTTCCGCTGATGGAATAATCTTTGGTTTTCCGCCCATGATTACCGCTGCCTGTGAATTACTTGTACCTAAATCAATCCCGATAATTTTTTCTTTTTTTTCTGCCATTTTTTCGTTTTTCAACTATTTTTTTTTCAATGTTTTTTTCGCAATCTTTACCTTTGAATGTCTTATGACCTTGTCTTTGAGCATGTATCCTTTTTGCAGTTCCTCTATGATGGTTCCGTCTTCTTTATCTGATTCCTCATGT
>JAUWTD010000084.1 GCA_030609775.1 Candidatus Altarchaeota archaeon | reverse complement strand
TATCATATGTGGACCCGTCTCCGCCGAATGCGACAACATTTATCTCATCCTCTTTGCCAAGAGACTTCAAAGCAGCGCATATGCCTGATGCAATTGATGCAGGGTTTTCGAATGCTCCATGAATCCACGGTAGTTTCCATGAGGTTTCCGGGTACGGTGTCGACACAACCTCTATGCACCCGGTCGGTTCCACCAATATGCTGTTCTTGCCCGCAGCCTTGGTAATTATCCTTACAGCTATCGCCGCACCGCATCCTGCACATGCCCTGTGTCCGCATGAGAAGTATTCCTCCTCAGGTAAGCCTAAGATCGTCATTTTATGTTTAGAATATCCATTCCTGTTTCTCTCCTTTGTCTTCCTTCATCATGCCATAAATTTTTTTGACATGGTTTAAGCGGATGTCTCGTCCACCTAATCCTATGATAAAGTTTCTCATATCTGGTTTGTTTTCCATATCATAGAAAAGCGACGCCATTTCACAGTATATGGGTCCATCCCCCCCTGGAGATACTGCCTTTTCAAGGACTGCAACCTTTGCAACATCCTTTAATGCATTTTTCAATGCGTCTCTTGGAAACGGCCGATATGTTATAAGCTTCAATAACCCTACCTTTTCTCCTTTCTTGCGTAATTCGTCTATTGCAGACTTTATTGTGCCGCAGACTGAACCCATCGCTATAAGCACAACATCTGCATCTTCCGTCCTATACTCCTCTATATGGAAGTATTCTTCAGGTCGCGAATTCTTAATCTGTATGGGAAATGATTCATTAAACCCCCTGTAGACCTCTTCAATAACCTTCACTGAACCCTCCATTGCATCCACCTGGGATTTTCTTAGCTCCATATACTCTGAGGGAAAACCTATTGGTCCAAGTGTCATAGGCTGCTCTGGATCAAGGACACAATGATATGGAACATACCTTGGCAGAAAGCTGTCAACCTCCTTCTGTGAGGGAATATCCACTGGCTCATATACATGAGATAACGTAAACCCATCTAAACATACCATGGATGGTGTGAGAACCCGGTGGTCCTCAGATATCTTAAACTGCATCAAAGTAAGATCATAACATTCCTGCGAGGTCTCAGCATACATCTGTATCCACCCAACATCCCTTGCAGATATGCTATCCTGGTGATCATTCCATATGCTTATCGGGGCAGACAACGCCCGGTTAACAACTGTCATACAAACCGGAAGCCTCATCCCTGAAACAATAAACAAAACCTCATTCATTAAGGCAAGCCCCTGCGAGCAGGTGGCTGTATATGATCGTGTTCCCGTAGCTGAAGCACCCAGGCAGGCAGATATTGCAGCGAACTCTGACTCAACCCGCACATACTCTGACTCGATTTCTCCGTCTGCTGCAAAATCTGAAAGCCTCTCAACTATATGTGTCTGAGGCGTTATCGGATAAGCTGCAATCACCGCCGGCTTAGACATCTTCACAGCCTCCGCAATAGCGTGTGACGCCTCCTTAATCTGCTTCATTTTATTTTTTTAGTCTACTTCTCCTCCATAACCATACTTACTGCTTCCTGGGGGCACTCGTTGGCACAGATGCCACACCCTTTACAGTAGTCTAAATCGATTTCGAACCGTTTATCAGCTTCCTTCTTTATCGCCCCTTCAGGACACAGACTCCAACATATGCCGCAGCCTATACATTTATCGTAATCAATTATCGGCCTCTTTGATCTCCACGCACCAGTCTTGTTTTTCTCCGAGGAACCGTTGCTCTCTAAGGCCGCCCCTATAGTGATTTCTTTGCCATTAACCTTTATCTTAACATTTTCGAAATCAATCATTTTTTGTTTTTCATTGCTTTCGCATAGGTTTCCTCAACGAGTTTGACATTCTTTTTGGCAAGATGCTCTGGAAAATTCTCTTTCACTGCCTCACATATGGATTCTTTTTTCACTTCCCCGGTGAACGCCGCAAACGCACCCAACATCGCAGTATTAACAATATCCAACCCCAAAAGCTCAAACGCAAGAGAGGCTGCATCAATCGTCGAAACCTCTGCACCCTCTATGCCGAGTTCATCTGGACTCTTCTCGGTGTTTACTATAATCTGACCCCCCTCCGAGAGGCCTGAGGTGATATCCACAAACTCAAACAACGTCGAATCTAACACAACAAGTATCTGCGGCTCATAAATAGCACTTTTCCTTCGAATGAACTCATCTGAGATCCGGGTGAAGGACTGAACTGGCGCACCTCTCCGCTCTACACCAAATTTTGGAAACGCCTGAGAAAACTTCCCATCCTTAAACGCAGCTACTGCAAGCAATGTAGCAGCCGTAACAGCGCCTTGACCTCCTCTGCCATGGAATCTGATCTCTTTCATAATATCAAACCACTATAATATATGCTATAAATTATTATATATTTCTATAGACCCTGACTAATACTCTTATATTCTATGATTTAGATATAAAAAAATACCTTCATAATTTTTCATTACAAATTCAATATTATTTATTCGAAGCCTTCATTATTAATTAACCAAAGCAAAGAAAGAAAAAAAAAGAAAAAAGAAAAAAAAATGAAAGGAAAAATATTAAACTACCGGGGCGGCAGAAGAACCCAGAAAGCTAATCAAATGATCATCATGCCTGAAGACTGCACGTCAAAAGAAGACGCAGCAAAACTGTTAGATAAAAAGGTTGAGTGGACTACGCCCACCGGAAAAAAAATAGAAGGAAAAGTAACAAGAATACACGGCAGAAAAGGCACCATCGTAGCAACATTCCAAAAAGGCCTGCCGGGACAATCCATGGGAACCGACGTAGACATAATAGATTAAACAAACTAAAAAAAAACAAATTAAAAAACAAGCCGCTGTAGCTCAGCTTGGGAGAGCACCAGGCTGAAGACCTGGGTGTCGAGGGTTCAAACCCCTCCGGCGGCACCTTTTCTTTTCGTAAAAGAAAAGCTGCACCAAAAGAAAAGGAATTGCTTCGCAATTCATTAAGTTGTTTTCTGAAAGTTAGGCACTACATTACTCAAAAATCGATTTGTTGGAGTGTTAGGCACTACATTTTGTTGGGGTGTTAGGCACTACACTGTCTGGGGGATATGGCCATTTCATGTGTTTGGGTTGTTAACTCTTCCAAGGAATAAGATGTTTCCGGTTTCTTTTTGTTGTATTATGAATATGAACGGGTGGTCTGCGCGGAATACTGGATTCATTGGTCCAATTGAGTCTCTTACCATAACGACTGCGGTTGCGGCTGCAGCTTCGGTGCCTTCTTCGTTTACTTCGACGAATGCTTGATGTATTACGTCTTGGATTAGGAGTTCTTTTGTGCCGTCTATCCCTGAGAAGTCGGCTTCTTCTGTGAATGCGGTGGGCATGCCCATGTCGCTTAAGGTTTCGGCCATGAAGTATT